>NZ_JAYFSK010000024.1:0-37200 GCF_041464035.1 Acinetobacter sp. AL9
GTCATGAGAAAGCCCATATAAATGGGTAATGTACAAGTTGCTGTAGAAGCATGTTTAATTCGTCTGATCACAGATACTTTATAAAGTATTTTAATACTTTTTTGAATCCGTCAATGCGTAAGTCCTATAATAAATTAAAACGATAGTCTGTATGCAATAAAGCCAAGCACTAAACTTTTTCAAAAATCAAAAATTGATCACTGTAAAATGACCCCAGCATCAACAATCACAATTCAATACGTCCAAAAAACAAAGCGCCACCGAAAACGGCAGCGCCAAGCATGTATTTAAGAGCAATCTTTTCTAGTAGAAATGAAGGGTTAAGCCGCTAAATTTTTCTTAAGCTCATCTTCCACAATCCCAATTTCCAACTCACTGAAACGACGGATTTCCCCTTCTGCATGTTTTTCCAACATGCCGCCAATCAATGGCACTTTAACCTTAATTGTCCAGTTTAATTGAATATCAATTTTTTCATGGTTGCCTGTCACACTACGCTCGCCTTTAGCTTCTAAAGGCAAGTTTGCACCAAGCTCCACGGTAGAAGTAAGCGCCGTTAAATGGGTCACATCATTGCGTTTTAAACGAAATGCATCTTTTAATAATTTTTTAGCCATATCTGGAATATTCACATCTAAATTATAAGCACGGCGTAAAGTGTAAATATCACCGTTCTTTTTAGATTCTAAAATTTCCAAATTTTCACCAGGAATACGCTTGCAGACTGCTTCATGCAAAGCAACATCTGCCACTAAACGCTTAAATTCGTCAATTGAAACGCCATGAATGGTGGCGTTTACAGTAAATTGATGAGCCATTTGAGTTCCTTTTATTTTGTTTATTGATGGAGTAGGTCTAGCATCATCGTGCAATATAATTTGGCTGATGCTCAACGGGTATAAGCTGTTTTATATCCTAAATACAACTTTATTTTCAGGCTATTAAAATGTTTTTTCCGCCTGCTGTCATTGACTCTATTTTGTCTATTCTGTGTGAATGATGCCAAATTCAGCGGCATAGGTTTCATGGCTATAAATAGTTAAATAATGCCCATAAAATTCAATTTTGGCATAAAAATGTTCTGCGCCATCATCTAGTCCTGTGGAACACCATGTCGTCCCTTTGGGGAAATCATCTAACCACTGGGCTTGGTAAAAATCTGCAATCGAATCAAACTGTAAATAACGCTCAGGATACGCTAAAATATCCAATGCCAATAAATCAAATTGTTTAAGCTGCGCCTGTTTAAAATCAATTAAATTGCTCATCGCTACACGCCATCACACCGCAGAATGTGCCGCATGTTGTTGTCGGATTTTATGCCATTCACGCCAGCCCAAATAAGCAAGAACCACAAAACCTGCATATAACACAGCCGTTAACAGCAACTCTTTGTAAATAAACATGCCGATATACACCAGATCGACCACAATCCATAACACCCATGTAGCCAAGTATTTACGACTGGTCCAATAGGTTGCCAATAGACTCATAGCTGCCAGTTGTGCATCCAATAAAGGCAGTGAAGCCTGCGTCCACCACTTTAAACTTAGCCCAAACAGTAAACCCAGTATGCTACTCAGTGCAATTTGCAGCCACATTTTAGAGAGTGGCAAGCTTTGAATGAAGATATGTTGTTTTTGCTGCTGTGCAGTTTTCCACTGGAAAAAACCATAAACAGCCATGCCCATAAATAGGGTTTGTAATACCGTTTCGCCATACAATTGATATTCAAAGAACAAATAGGCATACAGCAAACAGGCAATAAAATTCACCACCCAGCAAGCTATATGTCGCTTAATGGTTAAGGTCACGCCTAAAACACTAATCAACACAGCAATGATTTCTAAAACTGACATTGATGCTGCCTATGTAAAAGAAAAAGGCATGATACCTCTTTTCGGGAAAATAGCGCAAAACTCAACATTTAACCAAACACTTAACTGACAAGAAGATGCTGCAATTAATTTTCAAGAAACCTCTGTAAAATCATAAACAGAAAATCAGGCATGAAAATCAATCTGTTTGAAACTGCTCTGAATTATTGTATTTATGCTCTTGCCCAAAGCGGTCTACATGGGTAATAAAAACTCCGTATTTGCCGACAAAATATTCAAGGGATTGCTCGTAAAAACTCCAGTAAATTGACCACTCCCCCAAGTCTAACTGACGAATTTGCGTATGTGCTTTGGCAGGCATTTTATTCAGCACTTCTTGTTGAATAGTTTCGGCATCTTCAGGGTCACGACTAGATACTTTTAAGCTTAAAAATATTTCTGCGATATCATCAAATAATTGCTGTTCGTATTCGGCAACTTCTTCCACCACCTCTTCTACAGGGCGCGGTGCTTTGTGGGTAATCGGGTCTTGGACAATATTGGCAATATCTTGACAGCTTTGCTGAAAAGTACGATTAATTTTTATTTTGAACCAGACTTTCCAGACTGCATATACGGCAATCAACAACAAAATCCATAACAATAGTTTTGCCATCTTGGTCTTCGCTCTTATTTCAGGCGTTTCAATAAAGTATAACCATTTCAGGGCTTAGCGTCTATTCGCTGCTGCACGCTTCAACGCTTATGCTTTAACAGATGATTCCATCCATGCATCGCTAAAAAGTGCAATGCTCAATTACACAATGATACCGATTGCCTTAAAAATAGGACTTGTGCTGCAGTATAACGCAGTAAAACACAACAATTTTCTGCTATTTCTTTAAACACTTTTCGCTTCCAATAGAGCCTTGTTTTTATCTATCACCCTAAGCCTAGATGATTAGAGCTGCACAAATTCAAGATGTCGCCAATTTGGTTGCGGTATTACACGCCAGTATTCGCTCTTGTATTCAAGATCATCAACGCAATGAAGCCAAAATTCAGGCATGGCTAGAAAATAAAAGCTATGAAAATATTTTAATGCTGCTGCATTACAACAATTGTTGGGTCTATGTCTTACAGCATGTGGTGGTTGGCTTTATTATGATGAGTGATCGCGGGCAAATTTTACAACATGCCATTGCCCCCGAAGTACAACAACGCGGTATTGGTCAAGCCTTGTTATTTGAAGCAATAAGCGATTTAAAGCGCAAAAATGTATCGCACATGAGTGTATTTAGCACACAGACTGCTTTAAGTTTTTATGAAAAAAATGGCTTTGAAATACAACCTCAAAAAATTAGCTATGGGCACTTCACACCCATGCTCAAACATCTCAATGGCGAACCCTTAGAGCACACTTAAAAAACAAACTTTCCAATATAGTGAACGCACATAAAAAAACCGCTTTCAGGTGAAAGCGGTTTTTTTGGGGATGTGGATTCGATTTTATAAACGAATCTAATTTTATAAGCGAACTAGGGCAATAATTTTTTCTGCCAGTTCTTCTGTAGCTGTCGCAGTCAACTCTGCATCTGCACCACTGTTTACATCACTAATGACCACAATGCCCGTTTCGCGGAGTAATGCAACCTGCGCAGCATCTAAACCTGCTTTGGCAATGGCAACAATACCCTGCTGAATCAGCAAGCTTTCAAGTGCTTGTGCCTGTTCAAGTGCTTGGCTTGGTACACATACCGCTGCAGGTTTTTGACCCAAACGTGCAGCACGGTCTTCGGCTGTTACAGGTGTACTGTGTGCAGTCCATTCTACGCAAGCTTCAACCATACCTGCGCCAATGGTCACGTTATTTAAACGATCAATGAAAATAAACGAACCCGTATAACGACTGTCTTGATAACGGTCAAATACCACAGGCGCATCAAATTCGATGGTGACATTGGCAATTGCATTCAGTTCAAGCTGTTCAACCTGCACCTGTTCCAAAGTATTCACATTGGTACGGTAATGAATGGCTGTGACTTTTGCAGGCACAGTTTGTGTACCCACTTTTAAGTTATACAGCTTGCCAATAGATAGTGGCTGATCAGCCATCCACACCACAGTGGCATTTACAGCACGTGAAATTTCAGGACGCACTTGATCTTCACGCACCAACACATTACCACGTGAAATATCAATTTCATCGTTCAGTGTTAGGGTAACTGCTTGACCTGCAATTGCATGTTCAAGATTGCCATCAAAAGTCACAATCTCTTTTACTGTCGAGCTTTTGCCCGATGGCAATGCCACAATGCGGTCACCCACATGAATATCGCCCAAAGCAATCGTGCCGCAGAAACCACGGAAGTCAAGGTTTGGACGGTTGACATACTGCACAGGGAAACGGAAATCATTTTGAGCCGAGTTACGGTTAATTTCTACCGACTCCAATGTTCCCATTAAAGTATCGCCTGTGTACCAAGGGGTATGCTCAGACTTGTTCACCACGTTATCGCCATTTAAGGCAGAAATTGGCGTGAAAATAATATTCGATGGTTTACGATCACCCAGTTGATTCACAAAGTTCGCATATTCCGTCTGAATTTCGTTAAATCGTGCTTCTGAATAATCCACCAAATCCATTTTATTGATAGCAACCACAATATTGTTAATGCCCAATAAACTAGAAATAAAAGTATGACGACGGGTCTGAGTTTGTACGCCATAACGCGCATCAATCAAAATAATCGCCAAGTCACAAGTCGATGCACCTGTTGCCATGTTACGTGTATATTGCTCATGCCCAGGTGTATCGGCAATGATGAACTTACGCTTTTCAGTAGAAAAATAACGATAAGCCACATCAATGGTAATGCCCTGCTCACGCTCGGCTTGCAAACCATCGACCAATAAAGCTAAATCAGGTGCATCGCCCGTAGTGCCGACTTTTTTCGAGTCACGAGTCACGGCTTGTAATTGATCTTCATAAATCAATTTTGAGTCATACAACAAACGACCAATTAATGTCGATTTACCATCGTCTACGTTACCGCAAGTTAAAAAGCGCAGTAGATCTTTGTTTTCGTGCTGTTTTAAATACGCCAAAATATCTTGGCTAATTAAATTCGATTGATGAGACATTGCTCAAAGCTCCACATATTTTTTAGAAATCGGTTTTTTAATCTTTAATCCCTCTAAATCTCCCTTTTATAAAGGGAGGCTTTGCTCCGCTTTTTATAAGTCCCTCTTTTATAAAGAGGGGTTTGGGGAGATTTTTCAGGAGAGATTAGAAGTAACCTTCTTGCTTTTTCTTTTCCATCGAGCCAGCTTCATCGTGGTCAATCATACGACCCTGACGCTCTGAACTGGTTGCCAATAGCATTTCCTGAATAATTTCAGGCAAGGTATTCGCTTCTGATTCGACTGCACCCGTAAGTGGATAACAACCTAAAGTACGGAAGCGTACCGATTTCATTTGTGGAACTTCACCTTCTAGCAACGGCATGCGTTCGTCATCGACCATAATTAAAGTGCCGCTACGCTCAACGACAGGACGTTCTGCAGCCAAATACAACGGTACTAATGGAATACTTTCGAGGTAAATGTATTGCCAAATATCCAATTCAGTCCAGTTAGACAATGGGAACACACGAATACTTTCGCCTTTATTGACCTTGCCATTATACAAATTCCACAATTCAGGACGCTGATTTTTCGGGTCCCAACGATGTTTTGCATCACGGAAAGAATAAACACGTTCTTTGGCACGTGATTTTTCCTCATCACGACGCGCGCCACCAAATGCCGCATCAAAACCGTATTTATCTAAAGCTTGTTTTAAGCCTTGGGTTTTCATGATGTCGGTATATTTAGAACTGCCATGATCGAATGGGTTAATGTTGGCATCTACCCCTTCTTTATTTTGATGAACAATCAAGTCAAAACCGTGCTGTTTTGCCATGTTGTCACGGAAAGTGATCATGTCTTTGAATTTCCAGCCTGTATCCACATGTAACAGTGGAAATGGCAGTTTCGCTGGATAGAATGCTTTTAAAGCCAAATGCAACATTACCGCTGAATCTTTACCAATCGAATACAACATGACTGGATTTTCAAACTCGGCTGCAACTTCACGGATAATATGAATACTCTCAGCTTCAAGCTGTTTAAGATGAGTAAGTCTTTCCTGATTTATTGACATTGATCACACCAGATGTACTTAAACTTGTGTACGAATAACACAGATAGAATTTGATTTTCATTATAGTGACTTAGTTATGCAGACTATTGCTTGTTTTATTATATTTATATGCAAAAAGCTCATATAAAAGAAAACCAATAAGCAGTATAAGTTTTATTTAATCAATAGTTTATTCCATCATATATTGAAATTTAACGTCATTCTCGCTACGTTTGATACATACAAATCGCGCTTACAAGCTGCTCATTTTTGAATAACTTCATAGATTATTCATCTAATTCAGTGCTTCAAGCATGAACAAAAAATGCTTAAAGTAAAAACATATTTTTTTATTTTTAAGATGCTCCCATGCCACAGATTGAACAGATCAAATCCAAACTTGAACAGGCGCAGCTGGCTGGTTTTTTGTATCAGCACAGCCCTGAGCTACTCGTCCTACAAGAGCCTTTAAACGATGATGCTTCAATGCTGAATGTTTTTGTGCAACATGAACTCAGTGCAGATCAGATTGGGCTGCAATTTGGTTTGCGTTGCCGTGATCAACAACTCTCCTTTTTAATAGGCGTGACGCATAGCAATCAAGACCGCAGCTATGAAATTGGTGCGGGAAATTTAAAGGCCGAACAAAAAGCCTTTAACTTAATGTATGCATTTTATAATTATCCTAAAGGTTTTTATTTGGTAGATGTGCCTTTAAATGCAACCACGGCAGAACTGCATCAAGCGATTGAAACGCAATTATTTTCGCAAGAAAATCTGGATTTCTTAAACACTGCTATTAAAACCAACCCCATGGGTACACAAGTAACTTGGATGAAAGCGCATATTTTGCAGCAAGCTTTAGAGATGAAAGTACGGATTCAAACGGCGTTGTTATAAGCATCATCACTTTAAGTTTCTGCGGATTACGCAAGATGCACTTAAACCCCGCCAAAACTGGTTGATTGATTAAACTCGAAATTATCGTATACTGTACATATACACAATACACTTGGATACTAAGGCTTGATTAAGAGTTTTAAACATAAAGGTCTTCAGGCTTTTTTCCAAACTGGTTCAACAGCAGGTATTCAAGCAGCGCATTCTACAAAATTACGTTTAATACTTGCAGCACTACATGCTGCATCTACGGTGAATGATTTGCGAACTCCACCCAATTGGCGTTTACATAAATTGAGTGGAAATCTACAAGATCAATGGTCACTAACAGTAAATGGTAATTGGCGTGTAATTTTTAAATTTGAAGATGGTGATGTCTACATTGTAGATTATTTGGATTATCACATAGCTTCTAGCGCAGGAGTACAAAGATGAATATGATGTTTAATGCACCTCATCCGGGCGAAATGTTGCGCGAATATATTGGTGAAACTTCTGTGACTGAAGTGGCTCAAGCACTTGGAGTGACACGTGCAAACCTATCTCGCATTTTGAATGGTCATACTGGAATTTCTGCAGATATGGCGATTCGTTTGAGTGAAGCCTTAGAAACCTCACCAGAGTTTTGGTTGAATTTACAAATGCAGCATGATTTATGGCTTGCCAGTCAACGCCAGCGACCTATGATCAAAAAATTGGTGGCAAGTGTTTAACTTTAAGTTACAACAAAAAAACAACCTGCATTTCTGCAGGTTGTTTTTTATGTCGTCAACGATGCGCTAAAACTTAGTTTTTATGACGCATGTGTGGGAATAAAATCACATCACGGATACTCGCAGCGTTGGCAAACAACATTACCAAACGGTCAATCCCGATGCCCTCACCTGCAGTTGGTGGTAAGCCGTATTCCAAAGCTTCAACAAAGTCTGCATCGTAATGCATCGCTTCATCATCGCCTGCGTCTTTTTCTGCAACCTGTGCTTGGAAACGCTCAGCTTGGTCAATCGGGTCATTTAATTCTGAGAAACCATTCGCCAATTCACGACCACCAATAAAGAACTCAAAACGGTCAGTAATGTGTGGGTTATCGTCATTACGACGTGCCAAAGGCGACGTTTCTGCAGGATATTCTGTAATGAAAGTCGGCTGACGTAATTGAGTTTCTACGGTTTCTTCAAACACGATGGTTTGTAGTTTGCCCAAACCAAAACCAGGCTTCACCTGTTCTTTCAATTCTTCCTGCACAAATTTAGCCAAGAAATCACGGTCATTAACATTTTCTGGCGTGAATTGTGGATTATGCTCAAGAATGGCATCAAACATAGAAATTTTCTTGAATGGGCCTTTGAAGCTATACACTTCATCGCCATACGGCACATCGGTAGTACCCAAAATATCCAAAGCCAGTTTTTCTAGCATTTGCTCAGTCAATGCCATCAAATCTTTATAGTCGGCATAAGCTTGGTAGAATTCGATCATGGTAAATTCAGGGTTATGACGTGTAGACACCCCTTCATTACGGAAGTTACGGTTAATTTCAAACACACGTTCAAAACCGCCAACCACTAAACGCTTTAAATATAATTCAGGCGCAATACGCAAGAATAACGGCATATCTAAAGCATTATGATGCGTTTCAAATGGACGTGCCGATGCACCGCCAGGAATCACATGCATCATTGGCGTTTCAACTTCCATAAAACGCTGTTCAGTTAAAAATGCACGAATACCCGAAACCACTTTGGCACGAATTTCAAAGGTTTTACGGGTGTCTTCATTTACGATTAAGTCTAAATAACGCTTACGATATTTCGCTTCGGTATCGCTTAAACCATGATATTTGTCTGGTAATGGACGTAAAGATTTGGTCAACAATTCAAAATGTTGAATATGAACATATAAATCGCCTTTGCCTGAACGACCAATATAGCCTTTCGCTGCGATAATATCGCCCAAATCTAGGCTCTTGATCGTCTCTAATGTTTCAGCACTAAGTTCTTTACGCGCCACATACAACTGAATACGACCTGTCATGTCTTGAATTACGATGAATGAACCGCGGTTCAACATCACACGACCTGCTACAGACACATACACTTTTTCGCCTGCTTCAATTTCTTCTTTAGAAACTTCTGCGAATTGTGCCTGCAAATCTTCTGCGTAGTTTTCACGCTTAAACGTATTTGGCCAAGGGCTAGTTCCCTTCGCCTGCGCTTGTTCTTGAATTTGCTTTAACTTGGCATGACGCTGCGCAATTAAATCGTTTTCGGAAATAGTGGGTTCAGAAGTCGATTGAGCGTTATGTTGCGTCATCTCTGCCTCGAATAATTACTAAAAAAAGAAGTTCAATAGAATAGCAGATTTAGACACGATTTCGTATGCCTTCTCTGACTCGAGCAATTTATTTTTTAAATTGCCACTTGCTTTTGTGATTTTTTGTAGACTTAGACCAAAAGCTAACTTCTTTCTCAGGCTAAGCGCACTACAATATTGTTCAGAAAATAGATGAAAAAGACCGTATTTTGCTGTTTTTAAACCTGCTGATGTATCAGTCTAAATATTTTATTTTCTATCCACTTTATCTTTAGGCTCAGTTTGACTCAAGATGTTTAACTTTGTGAATCTGGCAATGAATACATGTGCTTTAAAAGTCTTGTTTTTACATGGATTAGATTCCTCGCGGGAGTCGACTAAATTCCATGCCATAGATGCAAAACAAAAATTTTGTATCAATGTCGATTATCGCAACTTAAATTATCAAACTGTTGCCGATTTTTATCACAATATCATTCAAAAAATTAAGCCTGAAATTTTGGTGGGACATAGTCTAGGCGGCTATTGGGCACTCAAAATGTCTTTGTCGCACCATATTCCGTGTGTGGTGGCAAATCCAAGTTTAGCTCCCACGTTTCGCAATGACTATCCTGCAATTTCAGATGATGACTTGCAGCACGATATTCCACAATTGGCTTATTTAGAATTGGGCGATGAAATTTTGGATATGCATGCCGCGCAAGCATTTTTAGAAAACTATATGCAGACCTCTACTTTTGAGTCTGGGCATCATCGCTTATTGCATCCAGAAAATATTAATTCTTGTATTCAGCAAATCGAACAAGCTTATCTTGCCAAATAAAGTCAAAGCTATCCATTAAAAATAATCAATTAAACATCACCCATTAAAAAAGCCTGATCACAACTATGGAGATCAGGCTTTTTTACAGCAGTTACAATAACTTAAAAGGATTAAGCCACTGCTTGTTCTGGTTTAGATTTATTGTCCAATACGGACCAAATATCTAAACCTAAATTTTTGTGTAAATCTGGTAAGTCTAGGAAAATGCTTGCACCTAAAACTTGATGATTACATTTTTCAGCCAATTGTTTCACTGCTTTTAAAGTGCCACCTGTCGCCAATACATCATCTACAATAATGACTTTTTGCGCTTGCACATCGGCAGCCATTTCTAAACGGTCTAAACCGTATTCTAAGCTATAACCCACACCCACAACTGGTGGTGGCAATTTACCTGCTTTACGCACAAGTACCAAACCTTTGCCTGTACGCTGTGCCAAAAGGCTCGCCAATACAAAACCACGTGCTTCTACTGCAATAAAGCTTTCAACTTCAGCTAATTTTTCTGCAGGAATGCTGGCAATTAAAGCATCTGTTAATGAATCCAAATTATTCATAAACAAAGGCGTTAAATCATAAAAATCTACGCCTGGTTTTGGAAAATGAGGAACTGTACGAATATGCGACCACAAAAAAGTAGACAAATTGCTCATGGAAGATCAGAAATGTGACTAAAGAATGGTTGAATTTTACCGTTTATTTTCACATAAGGCTAGTGATCGAATCGGCAAGACTGCCATCAATCACGCATCAAAACACTACAAGGTTTTGATTTTTATAAACTTTAATATACTTAAAAATATTAATATATATTTATTCCATAATAAAATAGCAAAAATATAAGACTTTTACTGTACGACCAAGGTCTTAAATGGCATTTAAACGCATAAAAACGTGATTTTTCCTGCAGCCATTCTCTCATTACAATGCCGTATCTATATCAAAAGAGGTCTTTTCTGCGCGGTTATGTCCCATGCAGCTATTCATTCTATAAAAGCACAGATTAAAATCGCTTATTTACTTTACTTTAGCCGTATAACTGCGTAAAAATTTAATCAAATAGATATATCATACAACTAGTCGTAGATAAGTTTTGTGCTGATCTGGAAATTTAAAGATCGGTTTATGGAGAATTGAATGAAAAAGTATCAATGCATCGTTTGTGGATGGATTTATGACGAAGCAGAAGGCTGGCCTCAAGATGGTATTGTGGCAGGTACATTATGGGAAGATATTCCTGATGACTGGACTTGCCCAGACTGCGGCGTTTCAAAAGCTGATTTTGAAATGATTGAAGTTTAAGACCACGAAAAGACCATGTCCGATGGTCTTTTTTTAACGCCAATTTCTATGCCCTCATTTGGAGTACACCTTATGCATCCTATCGTTATTATTGGTTCAGGCATGGCAGGTTATACTGTTGCACGCGAGTTTCGTAAGCTAAATGCAGAACAAGAGTTAGTCATGATTTGTGCAGATGATGCTGCCAATTATGCCAAACCAACTTTATCTAACGCATTGGCGGGCAATAAAGCCCCTGCTCAAATTGCATTGGGCGATGCAGCTAAAATGGCAAGCCAACTCAATATGCGTATTGAAACCCACACTTGGGTTAAAGCAATTGATGCAGAAGCGCATGTACTTGAATTAGAAAAAGAGGGTGTAAGCAGCCAACAACCTTATTCTAAATTGGTTTTGGCAGTGGGTGCGAATCCTGTACGTTTAGCCATTGCGGGCGATGGCAGTGATGACATTCATGTGGTAAATAATTTAAGTGATTACACCGCATTTCGCCAACAGCTTGAACAACGTCAAGACAAACGTGTGGTGATTTTAGGTGCAGGTTTAATTGGTTGTGAATTTGCCAATGACTTGCAGCAAACAGGACACCAAGTCACGGTGATTGACCTTGCACCACAACCACTAGGTCGTTTATTGCCGGATTATGTAGCCAGTGCTTTTAAACAAAACCTAGAAGAAACGGGTATCCATTTTGTATTGGGTACAACTGTTGAAAAAGTTTCGAAAATTAAAAATGACGACTATTTAGTGACCATTACCAGTGGTCAGTCTTTAATTGCCGATGTGGTACTGTCTGCCATTGGTTTACAACCAAACATTGCTTTGGCTAAAACAGCAGGCATCGAAACCAGTCGTGGGGTCTTAACCAATGCGCAACTTGAAACCAGCCAAGCTGATATCTATGCAGTAGGTGACTGTGCGGAAGTGAATGGTATTTTATTGCCGTATGTGATGCCAATCATGCAGCAAGCACGTGCCTTAGCCAAAACCTTAAATGGTGAAACTACTCAGGTACACTACCCTGCCATGCCTGTTGCAGTGAAAACACCTGCTGCACCACTGACCGTTTTACCTGCGCCACTAGGGGTAGATGTCAACTGGCATACCGAAGAATTTGACGATGGCATGATTGCCAGAGCCTATGACCAAACCGATACCTTACGTGGCTTTGTCCTATTAGGCGCAACAGCGGCCAAACAACGCTTGAGTTTGACCAAATTAGTGCCAGACTTATTGCCTGTATCGGAATAAAATAAAAACAATAAAGGGCGATTGATTTCGCCCTTGCCTGACATGAGGATCACAACATGAATAGTGCACTTCAGTTCACCACATCGCCCTATACGGCATTTATGCACGAAACCAAAGTCGATTTAGGCAACGGAATTCAGCTGCATGTCGAAGTGGGCGGCAAAACTGAAGATCCACCTATTTTGCTGATTATGGGTTTAGGCGCACAAATGTTGTACTGGCCCGATTTCTTTTGTAAATCACTGATTGATCAGGGCTATCGTGTCATTCGCTATGACAACCGCGATATTGGTTTGTCATCCAAAATTCGCCACAAAGGCCCGCGTCTGAACACCTATAAAATGATGGGGCGTTTTAGCTTAGGTCTGCAAAACCACGGTGCGCCTTATAACTTATTTGATATGGCGGATGATGCTGCATTGCTATTAGAGCGCTTAGGCATTGAAAAGACCGAGGTGATTGGTGCTTCTATGGGCGGCATGATTGCACAAATTTTGGCAGCCAAATATGCAGATCGCGTGAATAATTTAGGCTTATTATTTACCAGTAATAACCAGCCTTTTTTACCACCACCATTTCCGAAACAACTGTTCAGTTTGCTAGAAAGACCAAAATCGCAAGATGAAAATGGCATTGTTGATCATAGTTTAAAACTCTTTAAGGTGATAGGCTCACCAGGCTATGTGAATCAACTCGAAGCGATGCAAACTGCACGCAAATTATATCAGCGAAGTTATTACCCTGCGGGTGTACTTCAACAGTTTTTAGCAATATTATGTACAGGCTCGTTGCTACAACTGGACAAACAAATTCAGCAACCTACCCTTGTGGTACATGGTTCGCAAGATCGTTTGCTCCCACCAGGGCATGGTAAGGCTGTTGCGAAAGCGATTCCGGGCGCTAAGTTTGAATTAATCAAAGGAATGGGGCATGATATTCCTCCACACTTTATTCCTCATCTTAGCGAACTGTTTGCTCACCACTTTAAATCATAATCATTAGGACACTATGGCTGCATTACCATCTTTAAGACAGCTGTCATACCTCGTTACACTGTCTGAAACGTTACATTTTACAGAAGCGGCTCGCCGTTCTTTTGTAACTCAGTCGACTTTGTCTGGCGGTATCATGGAACTGGAGCGCCTGCTTGGCGGCGTACTGGTAGAACGTGATCGACAGAATGTACGTTTAACCCCATTGGGTGAACAAGTCGTAGTACGCGCCCGTGTTCTGTTAGCAGATGCACAGGACTTAATGCGTTTAAGCCGTGAAATGAGTGAGCCTCTCACAGGTGATTTACACTTAGGCGTAATTCCAACCATTGCCCCATTTATTTTGGCGCAACTGTTAGATGAAGTACATAAGCAGCTACCTAAAATTCAATTGCATTTACACGAAGCGCAAAGTGAAAAAATTGTCGAAAAACTGGAACACGGCAATTTAGATATGGTGGTGTTAGCCCTGCCATTCGATACGCGTGGTTTGAAAGTGGCTGAAATTTCTAAAGAAGATTTGTTCTTGGTTTATCACAAGGGCGATCAAAAATCGGCGCAGGCCAATTCTTTAGATGATTTGGATTTATCGCGTTTAATGCTGCTTGAAGAAGGTCATTGCTTACGTGATCACACTTTAAGTGCTTGCCCGATTGGTGAACGCAAAAACGATCATCGTTTAAAAGCCAGCTCTTTGCCGACCTTGGTTGAAATGGTGTCTGCAAATTTAGGCTTTACCCTATTGCCTGAAATTGCAATTCATAATGCCATGATCAAATCGAATCCAGATTTACAGATCAAAAGTATTGAGGCTGCACCAAGCCGTACTTTGGCTTTAGTGACGCGTAAAAGCACGCCATTACAAAGTGAATTTGACGTTTTGCTGCAGATTTTACAGAAAATCACTCAAAACGCAGTCTAAATTTAGACACACGATCCAACATTTCATTAAGGAGCCAACATGGCTCCTTTTTTATTTTTCGTTCAAAAATGCGTATTGTTTTTGCAGTTCACTATGATTTAAGTGACTTATAAATATGAATAAGTTTTAAAATGTGAGATTCATCACAAATTCAACAATTCACTCTTACCACTGAACGAAAGAACGGTATCGAGTTACATTACTCACATTTTCAACACATTTCAAAAAAAATATTCAGCAACAATTACTTATATTTACCCTTTTTATATAAAAATCACTATATTTAAGGATATTCAGTTACAGCAATATCACGCACAATCTATTTATCAAAATTATTTATAGAACAGCACAGGAGTAATTGCCATGATTCACAGAGATCTCATTTTACCTGTACCTGTTCTGCTGATTGATGATCAGGTAGAAGCACTAAAAAATTTAAGCCACATTTTACAAAATTTTGGCTACCCTAAAGAGGTTTTGCTTTGTAGCTCATCGCTCGCAAATGCAGTGTTGATGGTGCAGCAACATTTACCTAATTTGGTATTTATCAATTTACAGTCTTGGTCAAAAGCTCAAATTGATTTTATTCAAAATCTCAAACATTTCCGTAAAGACACCTTAATTGTGGCAGTGCTGCCTTCCAGTATGCCCAAACAATTGCTACAAGCCATCCATTTAGGCATTTCAGCCTATGTCTTTAGCGACCAATCTGCTACAGGCATGCAAAACCAGATTCGCACTATTTTACGTGGTGGCTCACCGCTAGATGTCAACTTGGCCAATGAAATTTTAGCCTGCGAACAATCCATTGTCGCACATGGCCATTCTTTGGCACTCTCTAAAACTGAACATGAAATATTGGCGCTTTCAGGACAAGGTTTGCCCTCACAACAAGTCGCAGCCAACTTGCATGCTTCGGAACAACTGGTGCATGGTTATGTGAAAAGTATTTATCGGAAAATTATGAATGCGGATGATGCGATGTGCTGTTTTTCTTAAGCTGATCAATATAAAAGATAAATCAAAAACATAAGTATTAAATAAGCATCAAACAATTAATTAGAAACAAAAAAAGAGCGATGTCTGGCATCGCTCTTTTTACCTGTTATAAATGTTTGAAACTAAACAATACTATCGGTCAGGATACGCTGCGCATTGTGTGGTTCTTCACCCTCAGCTGCTTTTACACGCACCCAAGTTCCATCACCCTGCAACAGCCACGCCTGTTGATTGTCTTGCATGTAGGTCAATAAACCTTGCTCATAAATACGCTTTTTCAAAGCTGGATCTTCAATTGGGAAACACGCTTCAACGCGGTTAAATAAGTTACGATCCATCCAGTCAGCACTTGAACAATAAATACGTGGATTGCCATTATTAGAGAAATAATAGACACGGGTATGTTCAAGGAAACGTCCGACAATCGAACGCACACGGATATTTTCCGATAAGCCCGGCAAACCTGGGCGCAAGCAGCAAATTGAACGGATGATGAGATCAATTTGCACACCCGCCTGAGACGCCTCGTACAATTTATTGATCAATTGCATTTCAGTCAGTGCATTCACTTTCACAATAATTTGTGCGGGCTTACCTGCTTTAGCATTGGCAATTTCTTCATCAATATAATTCACCAACTGTGCGTGCAGGGTAAATGGTGCATGCAACAACTTTTTCAGTTTTGCCATTTTACCCATGCCTGTTAGCTCTTGGAAAATACGATGCACATCTTCACACAGCTCTTTGTCTGTGGTCAGTAAACCATAGTCGGTATAAATACGCGCATTGCCTGCGTGGTAGTTACCTGTGCCTAAATGTACATAACGCACCAATTTATTATTTTCACGGCGCACCACCAAAATCATTTTGGCGTGGGTTTTATACCCCACAATACCGTACACAACCACAGCGCCCGCTTCTTGCAACACGTTAGCCACAGCAATGTTAGATTCTTCATCAAAACGTGCACGCAGTTCAATCACCGCAGTCACTTCTTTACCGTTTCGTGCAGCCTCTGCAAGCACTTGTACAATTTCAGAATCTGCGCCACTACGATATAAAGTTTGTTTGATTGCCAAGACTTGTGGATCACGTGCAGCTTCACGCAGCAAGTTAATCACGGGTGCAAAAGATTCAAACGGATGGTGTAATAAAATGTCTTGCTTTTGCATCGCTGAAAAAATATTTTCAGACTTTTTTAACACCTTTGGAATGGCGGGTGTATGTGAATCATAACGTAAATGTGGACGTTTAAAATTAGACAATAAACGCGCCAAGTTCACTGGGCCATCTACTTTATAAAGTTGTTCTTCTTCAAGATCGAACTCATCTAGCAAATAATCATAAATGGCTTTCGGGCAGTTGTGCGTTACTTCTAAACGTACCGCACGACCAAAACGGCGTGAGTTTAATTCGCCTTTTAGGGCTTTGGCCAAGTCTTCTACATCTTCATTTAAGGCCAAATCTGCATTACGGGTCACACGGAATTGATAGCATCCAGTCGCAGTCATGCCCGGGAATAAGTCAGACACATGCTCATGAATAATTGCTGAAAGCATGACGTGGTGCTCTTTACCGCCTGTAAGTTCATCGGGTAAACGCACTACACGTGGTAATGAACGAGGAGCAGGAACAACCGCCAAATCAATTTGACGACCAAAAGCATCTTTCCCTTCTAAAGTCACAATAAAATTCAGACTTTTATTGACCAAACGTGGAAATGGATGTGCAGGGTCTAGGCTAATTGGGGTTAATACAGGGGCAACTTGCTCTTGGAAATATTTTTTCACCCATGCCGATTGTGCAGGGGTTAATTCACCACGACGTAAGAAACAAATGTCTTCTTCACGTAATTTTGGCAAAATTTCCTGATTTAAAATACGGTACTGGCGTTCAATAGCAGCATGTGCTGTTTTAGAAATTTGATCTAACACCTGCTTAGGGGTTAAACCATCTGGACTACGGCTTTCATTGCCCAAGTCCAATTGTTCCATCATGCCCGCAACACGAATTTCAAAAAACTCATCCAAGTTACGTGAAAAAATCAGCAGGAAGTTCATGCGTTCCAACAAAGGATGCAACGGATCGACAGCTTGCTCAAGCACGCGCAAATGGAAATCTAAAATAGACAGTTCGCGGTTAATGTAGCGATCATTATATGTATATTCTGTTTGCGCAGGAGTCGCGCCTGTTGCCGTATTCATACCCACCTATGCTTTTTTAAAATGTTTGGCACTGCTACAAGTATGCTTCAATTTTGTGACATTTTCATAAAAAAAGCCTAAAAAATTAGGCTTTGTGGATATTTTCACATTTTATAGTTTGTTTTCGCTCAATTTAGGGAATTTCCGCATAACGCATATAGCGCTGCACCATCTGTTTACGGGCTTTTAATGCCCCCGCATTACGATGTTCCTGAAAATATTTTGGATTGGTTAAAATCGCAGCCAAGAAAATTGCTTGATCACGGCTTAAACTTTTTGCACTTTTGCCAAAATAATGCTGTGCCGCAGCTTCGGCACCATAAATATTATCGCCAAATTCTACCGAGTTGAGATAGACCTCTAAAATACGCTGCTTTGACCACATGCGTTCCATCATCCATGTCGCCACAACTTCTTGCCCTTTACGCAAAAAAGATCGCTTATTGTATAAAAACAAATTCTTGGCGAGCTGCTGAGAAATTGTGGAACCACCTGCAACAACCTTGCCTTCATCTTTGTTCCGTTCCAGCGCAGTTTGAATACCTTCCCAGTCAAAGCCATGATGTTGCATAAATTTGCCATCTTCGGCAGTCACCACAGCTCGCTTTAAATTATCACTGAGTTGGTCATAGTCGCGCCATTGATGTTGTATAGGCTTACTCGGTTCAGCCCAATAATCCAAACGCATCATCATGGTCGATTGCACAGGCTGCGTACGCCACCACACCAAGCTGCTAAAAATCCATAATTGAACCAAAAGCACCACACTGACAAGAATTAACAAAGTTCGTATAAAAAAAGCTTTCATCTTGGTGCATGGCTCCTGAAGCGTTATTTTTTCGTGTTAAGCTTAGATTGATCACTACGACACAATATTCAAATATATGTCCCAACATCCCCCAAACCTGCGCAACAATAAAGTTGAAATTCACCTGTGGTGGATTACCGCAGCCCTGATTGCAATAAACGTGGCTTTGTTTGCATGGCAAGTGCTCAACGGCATGAACATTAGCAATCCTAGCCCGCAAGATGCAATACGCTGGGGTGCTGATTATGCACCTTTAACCTTTTTGGCGGAACCCATTCGCCTGTTCAGCAGCATGTTTTTTCATTTCGGTTTAGTACATTTAATGTTAAATATGTGGGCCTTGTATATTTTTGGCAGCGTCAGTGAACAGTTGTTTGGGCGTGTCTATTTTATAGTGTTATATGTTTGCGCAGGTTTGATGGGTAGCCTGCTTAGTGGCTATGTCAGCATTCAAGACAGCTATACCCTGCTCGAACAAGGTGTCGCTAATCCAAAGCTGTTACCTAGCGTGGGTGCAGGTGCATCGGGTGCAGTGATGGGACTTGGAGCTGCACTGACGGTATTGGCGTTATTGCCCCAATTACCTCGCCAAAAATTTCTGTTGGATGGCAAGACTTTGGTGATGGTGATGGCACTGAACTTAGGTATGGGCTTTATGATCAGTGGCATTAATAATGCTGCACATATTGGCGGCATGCTCATGGGCGCAGCCATGACACTCATTTGGTACCTTGGACAACGCAGCAAACACAGTAACTTAGTGAACAGTTTTGCGATGCTCCTTGCACCATTGGGTTGTGCTGCATTTTACTGGTATTGCCATAAACTGCTTGCTCCAATTCAACCCCTTTGGCAAGAACTGCTTAGCATGATGCAACGCAGTCTGGGTTGAACAATCAACCTTTACAGCAAGTAAAACAACATCAACTAGAGATGAATCAGGACTGATTCATCTCCCTTAAACTTTGCAGTGGCGGAATATCGCATAAATAACTTAAACGATAACGTCCAATCAAGGCACACAGCACGGTCATAAATACAGGCAAAATCAGCCAGATTTCCCAATGTGGTTGCAGCATTAAATCCATGCGGTAACTGGCAACAGCACTAATGACTTCGGCAAATAAACACGCCACTATTCCCGCTATAAAGCCCATAAAACCGATTTCCAGACTCAACATACGTTTGAGTTTTTGTTTAGAACTACCAAAAGAACGCAGTAATGCGACTTCGCGTTTGCGCTCATCCATCAGCAAGTTTAAACACGCGATTAATACCAACAGCCCAGACACACTCACCAAAATGGCTAAAATGGTGATGATCTGCACCAACACATTCACAATGCGTTTAATTTCATCCAAAATTAGGCTGACATCAATAAACACTGTGTTGGCAAATTGCTGAATCAATTGAATTAGTTTCGGTTTATCTGCTTCAGGCACATAGAAACTGCCCAAATAACTGCCTGCATTTTCATCCATAGTGTGCGGTGAAAAAATAAAGAAAAAATTTGGACTAAAGCTTTCCCACTCCACCGTACGCAGATTAATCACTTCGGCTTCAAGTATGCCTTCAGGCAAACTAAAACTGAGTCGATCACCAATTTGAATGCCCAACTCGGCAGCCGTATCTGCTTCTACTGACACTTGTCCCACTGCACTGAAATTGGCTTGCCCATTTACAATGATATTATCGGCAGGATAACGGTCAGACTGTGTCAGGTTGAGTTCGCGTCTTAACGTATTGCTTTGCTGAATTAAGGCGTCGGCAAAAGGTTGATCATTTTTGGCGACCAAACGCCCACGTATATTTGGATAAAGTGGCGTGCTGTGCCACTGCTGCTGCGTTAATTGTTGTTGAAACTCAGGCATATCAAACGGTGGCAAGCCGTAAACAAACTGATTGGGTGTTCCTTCGGGCAATTGTTGTTGCCAACGATCTAACAAGTCAGTACGCAACACTGCAAGTACCGTAATCAAACTTAATCCTAAAGCCAATGCGGTAATTTGAAAGGCCGTGACAGCAGGCGCACGAATATAGGCTGCGAGCCTGCCTTTAGAATGACGCAATAATTTTAATACACCCCACACCATCCCATACAGCAACACACACAGTGCAATAATCGCACCAATCACCCATGCACTGAGCACTACACTTTCGGTCAAGACCACACAAAATACGATCAGACTTAGCGTTCCTGTAAGCAGCATCCACCACCAAGCACGCATGTTTTTGTCTTGCTGGCGAATCACGCGGATTGGTGCGGTATTCAGCAATTGCAATAAATTAGGCAGTACAAAACCCAACAACACGACAGCACTGGTGAGCATAGCGATTGGCAATGGCCCAAGCAACATTTCTATGGCTGAAAATTGAATTTCCAAATGCGGAATCAGTTGCAGCATGATTTGCAACAAAGCATAGCCCAAGGTCACGCCCAATATACTGCCAATGCCCATAGCAATAATTAAGACCAAAGCCAGCAACGCTAAATAAGCGGCTAAAATTTGACGCTTACTCGCACCAATACAACGCAACAAGGCGATATGATCCTGATTTTGTTGTACATAACGCTGACTGGTCAAACCAATCGCAATCCCGCACAATAAAATGGTCAGGATGTTAGCCAACTGTAAAAAGGTATCTAAATTGGCAATTGGGCGCATTAAGCGCGTATTGCCTTCACTGGCATTGCGTAGTCTTAAACTGCTTTGTTCTTCAAAGTTTTGTTCAGGGTTGGCTGTTTGCTGCGCATGTGCAGGCTGCTGTGTATGCGTTTTAAAATATTGCTCAAAATTTTGCGTATCTTTGGCGCTGCCTGCTAACAACAAACGGTAATCTATACGGCTACCCACTTGAATGGCGTGGGTGCGTGCTACATCGGCCTGTGAAATAATCACTGTCGGCGAAAAACCTGAAAAACCGAGTTCCTGATTAGAATCATGTTCAATTTTGGCAGTCACGGTAAATGCTGCATCGGCAATATTCACCGTTTCACCCAGTTTAACGTGAAGTAAATCCATAGCACGTTGGCTCAGCCAAATTTCGCCAGACTGGATCTTGTCCGCTGCAGGACTGACCCGCAACTCACCGCGTAACGGAAAATTATGCTCAATCGCTTTGACATTCACCATCACAAATTGCGCTTGAGTATGTGCCATCGAACTAAATACAGTCACATTCGACTGTTGTAATTGATGTGCAGTCACCTGATCCTGCCAGTCTTGTGCAATGGGTTCATTGTCACTCAGTACTAAATCACCCGCCAGCATTTCTGCCGCTTGCAACGCCACTGCATTTTGAATTTGCTCATTACTAAACTTTAAGGCCGTGGTCGCGCTAATCGCCAAAGTCAGCGCAATAATCAATAAATAGACACCACTGCTTTTAAAACTCTGCTTTAACAGTGGATGAAATAATGCGTTCATTTCATCCTCCTGTTATAGCAGCAGTTGGCTTAGCTGCAAATTGCTCAACCAATTGTCCATCAATTAAGGCGTAATGGCGCTGACATTGTGCCGCCAGTTTCGGGTCGTGCGTGACCAACACCAAAGTTGTGCCCAACTCGCGGTTCAACTCAAATAGCAATTGCTCAATTTCAGTTGCAGTTTCACCATCCAAATTTCCTGTCGGTTCATCGGCAAAAATAATTTTAGGTTCACGAATTAAAGCGCGTGCAATGGCGACACGTTGTTGCTCTCCTCCCGAAAGCACTTTCGGCGTTTGCTGTGCCTGACGCTCTAAACCGACACGTTTCAACAAATTCAGAGCTTTTTGTTCTGCTGCTGCATATTTAAATTTTTCCTGCAAACGCAGGGGCAACATCACATTTTCTAGCGCAGTTAAATGCGGCAATAACTGAAATGACTGGAACACAAAACCAATATGCTTTAAACGAACTTCTGCACGTTGTTCTTCGTTTAATTCTGCAATTGACTCACCACATACCACCAATTTTCCACTGCTGGCCTGATCTAATGTTGCCAAAATACCCAATAAGGTCGATTTTCCTGAACCCGAACGACCTGTAATGGCCACTTGTTCACCTTCCTGAATATCGAAGTTTAAATTCTCAAAAATGGTCAATTGTTTTTGTGCAAGTTGTATCTTTTGTGTCAAATTTTGGGCAGAAATAATCGTTTGTGGCATGATATTAGATTCTTTAGTGTTTTGAGTCATACGTTTCCCATTATGCAAAATCGCAATCTAACTAGTCGTGTCTTCCCGCGTGTGTTGCTGCTCGGACTATGTTTCAGCCCACTCGTGGTATCTGCAAAAACCATTATGATTGTAGGTGACAGCTTAAGTGCAGGTTACGGCATACAACCACAACAAGGTTGGGTTCACTTATTGCAAAAACGTTTAGAACAACAGTATCCGAAACAGCATAAAGTGGTCAATGCAAGTGTCAGTGGCGAAACCACCAGTGGTGCTTTGGCGCGTCTGCCTAAATTGCTGCAGACCCATCGTCCAGACGTTGTAGTCATTGAGTTAGGCGGAAATGATGGCTTGCGTGGACAACCGCCACAAATGATTCAAAAAAATTTAGCGAACTTAATTCAGCATAGCCAAAAAGCCAAAGCGAAAGTGGTGATTTTTGGGATGAAAATGCCGCCAAATTACGGCTCGGCGTATAGCAAAGCATTTGAAAATAACTATAAAGTGGTGAGTCAGCAATATAAAGTCAAATTACTGCCATTTTTTATGGAAGGTATTGCGGGCAATAAGCAATTGATGCAAAAAGATTTAATTCATCCAAATGCCAAAGCTCAGCCTATTTTGCTAAATAATGCTTATCCATATATCAAAGGCGCTTTATAAAGCGCCTTTGAGGAAAATCTAATTGCTGTGCGGTTCGGATTAAAAATCAAAAAAAACCACTTCACCTGTTTCCAGTGAATATTCTGCACCGACTACTTTCAACTGACCTTGTTCAATCAGGTTTTCTAAAACTGCTGAACCATGACGCAATTGATTTACCGATGCAAATACATTGGAACGTACTGCATGCTTAGACAATTTCGCCAAATCATTTTTCAGTTCAGTCTGCATTAAGGTTTCAACTGAAGGGCGAACACGGTTCACAATCGACATTAAATTTGCCGATGGTGGACAGTCTGGGCACATTAAAGTATCAATTGTCGCTTGAATTGCACCACAGTGACTGTGTCCTAAGACAACAACCACAGCACAGTCATAACGCTCTGCCGCAAATTCAACACTACCTACCTGTGATGGCGCAACCACATTGCCCGCAACACGAATTACAAAAAGATCACCCAATCCTTGGTCAAATACCATTTCTGCAGGAACACGTGAATCTGAACATCCTAAAATAATGGCAAATGGATTTTGGTCTTCTGCCATTTCTGCACGCTGTTGGTGCGACAATTGCTTCGGATGTCTGGTATCACCAGAAACAAAACGTTGGTTTCCTTGTTTAAGACGTTCTAAAGCTTCTTGAGCTGTTAGCATTCTTGATTTACCACCGATCTTTGAAGTTGCGATATTCTAAAGCCAGTTTTTATGAATGTCACTTGCAAAAAAATATGCAGCTGCGCTTTTCTTTATTCATTTTTGTTATAAATTTTTTCACTTTTTATTGAGATAGGTCACATTTTCTACCAATTTCAAAGCTTTGATCAAAAAAGCAAGGGATGACTTTCATTTTTAAACGCCTACAATAGACAGAATACACTTGTGCAATTAGACCTAAGAGCTAGTGCCTATCATTATTGGAGCCTGTTTTGGGTTCGTCAGGGGAAGACGTTTTCATGATGAAATTTATTCGATCACGTTATCTACATACGACTTTATTGGCTTTGGGACTAAGTACATCTTGCCTTGTGCAAAGCGCTGCGCCCAATCCATATACCTTCACAAAAAACAATAACGCCAGTAACAGCAACGCAACTGAACTTAAACTATTACAAAATCATTTTCAGCAACAGCGCAAACAAGCAGGACTAAGCTCTAAAAGCATTCGTGTTGGAGATGTCGTCTGGAGCTATAACGAAGGTGGCTCGCACAGCAAACCCACAATTTTATTGATTCATGGTTTGGCAGGCACACGTGATAATTGGAACCGTGTCGCGCAATTTTTAACCCCACATTATCATGTGATTATTCCAGATTTACCCAATAGCGGTGACACCAAAACTCCAAGCAATTTTGATAATTCAGTTCCGAATGTAACTTCACAACTGCGTCAATTTATTGAAGCAATTGACTGTGAAGAAAACTTACACGTGGCAGGACATTCTTTAGGCGGCTCAATTGCAACCGTGTATGCCTCGCAATATCCTTTTGATACGCAAAGTTTATTTTTACTCAATAGTGCAGGCATTTATAAACTTGCTAATACGCCTTACACCAAAAATCCATTATCTTTAAATGACTTAATTGTGAGCAAACATGGCGATTTAGCCGACGTCGCCAAACAAATCATGCAAAGCCCGCCTGCCATGACCTCACAAATTCAACATGCGCAAGAAGAAGTCCTGATTTCTCGCTCAGAACAAACCCGTAAAGCAATTGAGCAAATTGTCAAACTCAACCATATTTATACTCCAGACTCATTTGCACGTTTAGCAGGATCAATTGAAGCACCGACCCTGATTTTATGGGGTAAGCAAGATCGCATTATTAATGTTGAAGTGGCGAAGGAATTACAATCTTTACTCAAACGCGCCGAAACACCTGTGATTCTTAATAATGTTGGACACATGCCGTTATTGGAAGCTGAAAAACAAGTCGCACAATATTATTTGCCGTTTCTGGCTAAAACTCAGAACCTAAAAAACCCACTTGCTGATAAACTGATTCCTCTAAATTAATTATTATATAAAACCTTCATGCAGAAACATCCCATCATTGAGCAACTAATTGAAGCTCAGCTTGATTTTTTAGATCAAGAATTTAACCAAAGTGAAATGGTACAAACTGAATTTGTGCAGTTTTACCAATGGTTTCGCAAACAAAGCTTACAAGATTTATGGACATCTGAAGCCATTCATCAACTGATTCAACATCAAATTTTAAATACACCTGCCAGTTCATTTTTAGTGGAACAAATTGCTGAGCATATTCGTTTTGCACTGGTACACCCTGTTAATGACAGCAGTAAAATTGCCGATGTGATACCTGTGCTGACCATCGACAAAATTGCACAATATGTTGCAAGTAAAAGTGGACATCGTCAGCGTTTGATTAAAGCCGTGGTGAATAATCCTGCCTTTGCCGCCATGATTACCCAACTCATTCAACATTCCATTCAGGATTATATGGATAATTCGGTGATCGCCAAAAGCGTGCCTGGCGTATCGCGTTTTATGAAAATGGGTAAATCGGTTTTGGAAAGCGTTACCGATACCAATTTAGACCAGACCATTCAGCATTATTTGCAAAAAAATGTGCAGAAGCTGACTCAAATGAGCGAGTCGGTGCTTAATCAACATTTTGATGAGGAAAAACTGTATCACTTCCAAGCCAATTTATGGCACAAAATTAAAGATTTGCCACTTTCCGTTTTAAAAAACTATATTGAAGTGCAAGACCTATCTCAAACTGTCAATTTAGGACATGAAATTTGGGATCATTTACGCCAAAGTGACTATTTGAAACAGCAAGTGCATGATGGTGTGTATGCGTGGTATGTACGCAATCAAGCACGACCTTTTGATTTGTTATTGCACGACTTAAATATTGATGAAGCGCTAGTCCAACATCAATTACAACAACTGTTAAATCCAGTCATTCAAAAAATGATCGCTGAAGGCTATTTAAAGCAACGTGCGCGCCATTATTTAGAGGAATTTTATTATTCTGAAAAAACACAACAAATTTTAAATCTACAAACGAATGAATAGGGTCTGTTGACAATTTCAGATAAAAAATAACCTCCTAAAATTTAGGAGGTTATTTTTAAGCGAGGCTTAGAGCTTATTTAAAATAAGCACCTTCAGATTGACTGTGGTCAGTCTGATCCACCACACGCATCAATTCAGGTACGTGTTGTTTCAAGGTTGTTTCAACACCTTGCTTTAAAGTCACATCAATCGCTGAACATCCTTGGCAACCGCCACCAAATTTCAATACTGCAGTTAAGCCGTGTTCTTCATCTTCAACCACTTCAACCAAAGCACAGTTACCACCATGCCCTGCTAAACCTGGGTTAATTTCAGACTGTAAAACATAAGTAATGCGTTCTTCTACTGAAGCATCTGGGCCTACGCGTGGCACTTTTGAGTTCGGTGCACGGAAAGTCAATTGACCACCAAAACGGTCTTTGTTGTAGTCAATTACGGCATCCAATAAATACGGAATAGACGGCGTATCAATAAATGCAGGAAAGTCTGGATATTCCTGTTTGTAGTCTGTAGGTACAACTTCATCGGGCGCACTATAAGCCATGCAACATTCAGCACGCGGTGTACCAGGATTTTCCACAAAAACACGCACACCAATACCCGGTGTATTTTGCTTTGCCAATAAATCCTTCAAATACTCTTGAGCAGTTGGCGTAATCAATAAGTTTGGAATTTCATCTACAACTGCTGTGCTGCTGTTCTCAGTCGACATAACAATAATTTCCTCAAGCTGAAGTGGCTATTTTAACTGAAGATGCGGGGGAATAAAAAAAAATCAACCAAAATTGTCGGATTTATTCCTAAAGTTCGACTCAAACTCAGTTTTGATGCATTATTACAGCAGAATTCAAGTAAAAGAATAGGCGTTTATGCTCGATTTACCTTTTAATCATACCGTGACCATTATCATTATTACGGTCATTGTGTCTATGTTGGCATTTTCCAAACAAGAATTAATGAATCGCCTGATCTTTTGGCCGCCTGCCATGCAACGTGGACAATATGATCGCTTCATTACCCATGGTTTTGTGCATGCCGATGGTGCGCATTTGCTGTTCAATATGATTACCCTGTTTTTCTTTGGCAGCATTATTGAAAGTTTTTATCGCCAATACGTCTATGATTTAGGCTTTGTTTTATTCTATTTGGGTGGTTTGATTGCCGCGATTATTCCAAGTTATTTAAAGCATAAAAATGACCATCGTTGGGCGAGCTTAGGCGCATCTGGTGCTGTATCTGCGGTGTTGTTTGCCTATATTTTGTTTGAGCCGTGGAAGTTGATTTTCGTGTTCTTTATTCCAGTGCCTGCCATTATTTTTGCAATACTGTATGTAGCGTATAGCATTTGGTCGGGTAAACGCGGCAATTCCAATATTAATCACAGTGCGCATTTATGGGGTGCGGCCTATGGTGTGATTGTGACTATTTTAATTGAACCACGCATCTTGCCTCACTTCCTGAATAAACTGGCGCAACTGCCGTTTTAACTTTTGAAACTATAACGACTCGGTACATCTACCACTGAGTCGTTGCTACTTTAAAGAATTTTCAAATCCGTCAATAGACTGCTTTCATAAATCCGCTTAACACCATCATTTATTGCCTCTCATCTTCAGCCTCTCTCATTGGGAAAAACGACTTTCAATCGTCATTTTATGAACTGCTGATAAGTATTTTTGATTGATGAAAGCATCTGAATGATCCAATACAGCATAAAGCACACAACAAATAACATGCAGTTACTCGACAAGCACTTATACTAAGAATATAAAGACTAAAACTATCAAGCAATCAGGAGTCAGCCATGAAAAAGTTTGCACTTCTAAGCGCCCTGTTACTCAGTCTAGGATTAAGCGCCTGTGCCGTACATACCCCTGAAGGCAGTGTAGTGATTGATCCTGACCGCACGATCTACCCGAAAGGCTATTATCCACACCAACATCCGCATGGTGATGGTGATTTTTGTCCTCCAGGTCAGGCGAAAAAAGGACGTTGTTAAGCTGTTGGTCTGAGTGAATAAAACATTGTTGATACAGCATCAGACTCATTTATGATTCGAACCTAGACATTTAAACACTAACCTTTAAATCTCAACAACATTTCATTCACATTAAAAACCTTTACACTTCGTGAAGGTTTTTTTATTCAAATTTCACTCAATTTTGGTAGTTTTTGCTACCCCATATCGCAACTTGGCATAGATAATGTATACATCTGTATATTAATTTCAATTTAGTTTGCGAGTTTTTGCATGTCCACTTCTTACGATGGCTTACAGTTTCCAATTCATCCAGAAAATCATAAACCCAGCACCTCAAGCACGGGTAAACAAATTATTGCCGAAGCCTTAGCCACAGTCGATCATCAAAGCTCAGTCGATGCTTTGGCAGAAAAAAACTGGCGTAAACACTATCCAAAATACTTTAAAGCCCTCGTGACCAATGGTATTCGTGAACAAGCTAACGCAATTCAAATTGCAGAAGATGGTTTAAGAAAAGCTCATCAAAGTTTTGAGTTTTATCGTCATGAGCAAAAATATGTGCTGAAAGATGTCATGCTCTTGCCTACTGAAACTTTACATACCTTTAAATTACAAGGCAGCAGCCAAGCAGCACCCGAATGGTATGTGCCGTATCGTGGGCAAAAGTTACAAGGTCAAGCTCTACTAGATCAAATTGCAATTTGGCTAGCAGCAGGCATTATTGAACCAAGTCATGCCGAAGCGTTAAATGCTGCAATGGCGCATCCTGAATGGTTTGATTTGTCTGACCGTAACATGGTGCTATTTGGTGCAGCTTCAGAAGCAGGGCCACTCACATGGTTAGCCAAATGGAAAGCCAATATTATTGCAGTCGATTTACCAAATAGCCGTGTGTGGAATAAAATTTTAAGCACTGTGCAACAAGGCAATGCCACCTTATATGCACCCAGTACAACACAACTCGCTGCAGATACCCCACTTGATATTTTAACAGAACAGTTGGGTGCAAATCTACTGACACAAACCCCAGAAATTGCACAATGGTTAGCTCAAAAACCTGAAACGCTAGATTTAGCAGCCATTGCCTATTTAGATGGTGAAAAACACGTGCGTGTTGCGATGGCGATGGATGCCATTATGCAATATGTCAGCGAACACAAAGCTGATAGCAGCCTTATGTTTATGTGTACCCCAACCGATGTTTATGCCGTTCCTGAAGAAGTGATTAGCGCATCGGCAGAGAAGTTTCAGCAGCGTTCACAAGGGCAAAAGCTACTCACCAAAAGTATTGAAACCATTTCACGCAGTCATTTCTTCCAAAAGAATCTGCATAATTTAATTGCTTCAGACAATGGTCAACATTATGGTATTGCCGACTGTTTGGTGGTTGAACAAGGGCCAAACTATGCTTTAGCAAAACGCATCCAGCAATGGCGTGCAATTTTAGCGCGTCATCAAGGACAGCATGTCAGCATCAATATTGCACCTTCGACCACCACACACTCTGTGACCAAAAATCCATTACTCAAAGCAGCATTTAGTGGCGCAAGTTTGTTTGATGTTGAAGCATTTAGCCCTGAAACCACCAATGCGATTATGGCGGCATTGTGGATTCATGACTTACGCAATCCAAACTCGGCAGCCAATCCTGAAGTGAAACTTGAGCATCCGCTCGAATTGATGATGGAAGGTGCGAACCATGGTGGATTGTGGCGCGTGGCGTATTTGGCACGAACGGCCCTACCTTTCGCTGCGCTCTATGGCTTTGCTGCAGATAAATTACCGCTGGACAAAGTCATCCAAAAATTTAAAAAGTAATGTAAACCGCTAATCTATCTATTCAAAAACTTGCCTGCAAATATTTCTCTAGACTGATCTGCAGGTATAAAAAAAGCGCTGTATCATCACAGCGCTTTTTTCAACCACTCAAAAAAGTTGAGAATGGATTAAAACACTTTTAAGAACAACCAGAACAAGCTACCCGATAAACAAATTGTCGCAGGTAAAGTGAAAATCCAAGCCGAAAGAATTGTACGCACCATTTGGAAATTCAGACCCGATTTATTTGCCACCATGGTACCTGCCACCGCACTGTTCAGTACGTGTGTAGTTGAAACTGGCATCCCCAAACCATCTGCAGCAGCAATAGTTGACATTGCCACAAGCTCGGCAGACATACCTTGACCATAAGTCATGTGCTGCTTACCGATACGTTCACCAACAGTCACCACAATACGTTTCCAGCCGACCATCGTACCCAAGCCTAGTGCTAAGGCAACGGCAACTTTGACCCAAGTTGGAATGTATTGTAAGAATGAATCTAAATGGCTGCGGTAGCTTTTAACCACTTTTTTCTGTTCTTCCGACATTTCAGGCAAGGCATTGGCTTTGTCTAAACGCTTGAATGAAGTCGTGCTTAAATACATATCATTACGCATTTCTGCTACTTCAGCTTCAGGCACATCTTTCAAGTTGCCATATTGACCCACACGCTCACCCAAATGGTCAGTTAAGCTTGCCAAAGCAGGCACGACTTCAGGGGTAATTTCTTTGGTCTGAATATAGCTAGTGATGACCTGACGTGCTTTTTCATCTGGCATATCGACATGTTGTGCATAAATCACATCAGCTGTTTGCGTTGAAAGCTGTTGGAACGATTGAATGTGGTTTTGGTCTAACTCTTTATTTAACGAGTACGCCAACGGCACAATCCCGATCAAAATCAACATAATTAAACCCATGCCCTTTTGACCATCGTTTGAACCATGCGCAAAACTTACCCCAGTACAAGTAAAAATTAGAATGGCACGAATCAGTGGTGGTGGTGGCTTATTGCCTTCAGGTGGCTGGAACAACTCCATTTGTTTCTTGAAGATTTTTTTCACCAAGAAGAACAAAATCGCAGCAAAGGCAAAACCAATCAGTGGCGAGAACAATAAAGCCTTGCCCACTTTCATGACTTGTTCCATGTCTACGCCACTTGCACCCGCACCTGAGTTCAGCAAGTAGTTCATAATCCCCACACCTAAAATCGAACCGATTAAAGTGTGCGAACTTGAAGCAGGAATACCGAAAAACCACGTTCCTAAGTTCCAGACAATCGCGCCAATCAACATGGCAAAAACCATGGCAAAGCCTGCGCCTGAACCGACATTCATAATCAATTCGACTGGAAGTAAGGCAATAATACCGTAGGCAACTGCGCCACTGGCGACCATCACCCCAAGGAAGTTACAGAAACCCGCCCACATTACTGCCACAGGTGCAGACAGGGCATTGGTATAAATAACCGTTGCCACTGCGTTAGCTGTGTCGTGGAAACCATTCACAAATTCAAAGCCTAAGGCAATGAATAAAGCGGTCGCCAATAAAATCACCGAGTACATGCTTAGCGCAGGCACGTGGGATAAGTCCGCAGACAATTGGAAACCAATATAAATAAGGGTAGAAACGATGATCGTTAAAAACACCGGCATAAAAAATTTCGGTGTAGGCACATGAACATTGGTCGATTTAGTGGTCGACTTGTGTGCTGAATCTACAGGAGTTGGATTAGAATTCATGCAAGCAGAAAAGAGGATTTAAAATCCCCTTATTGTTCAATTAAATTGTGACAATTATATGACAAAGAGCTGCTATATAAAGCAACTTTCATACTTTATTTTCACACTTTAAGCTGTTTTTTTTGTGCATAAAATTAAAATTAACATTTAAATTTAAACACTTAGAATAAATAAACCTACTTTTCTTATGCCATTCTCTCAAATTTAGATTGTTACACCTTTGTCATATTTGCCTAAAATTTTCAGACAAAATTTACCGTGAGCCAATTTTGCCTGAGCAATATGACAAAGCGATGACGCATCAAAGTAAAATCAAAATTAGAATGTTCCTCATCACAACTTTTATTTAGGTTCAAAAGCTACAGCAAAATCCTAAAAATACTGCTTTATGCACTATTTTTACGACTTCCACTCGCTCTGGTCGCTTCAAGTGCACGAAAGCCGTGCGAACTCTGCTAAAATAGCGCTCATTTCGGATTCAGTCATAAAGGGTTTTTTATGTCCACGCTTACCACCCTGAAAGCGCTTCTTGCCCAAAGAATTTTAATTATCGATGGTGCTATGGGTACTATGATTCAACGCCATCAATTGGAAGAAGCCGATTATCGTGGTGAGCGTTTTGCAGATTGGGCACATGACCTCAAAGGCAACAATGATTTATTGGTACTGACCCAACCGCACATTATTCAGGGTATTCACGAAGCCTACTTAGATGCGGGTGCAGACATTATTGAAACCAACAGCTTTAACGGCACACGTGTTTCTATGTCTGACTATCACATGGAAGATTTGGTTCCAGAAATTAACCGCGAAGCAGCGCGTTTAGCCAAAGCTGCCTGTGAAAAATATTCAACACCAGACAAACCACGTTTTGTGGCAGGTGTACTTGGGCCAACATCGCGTACCTGTTCAATTTCACCAAATGTAAACGACCCTGCATTTCGTAACATTAGCTTTGATGCACTCAAAGAAAACTATATTGAAGCTGCGCATGCCTTAATTGAAGGTGGTGCAGATATCCTGCTCATTGAAACTGTATTTGACACCTTAAACTGTAAAGCTGCGATTTTTGCGGTCAAAGAAGTGTTTAAACAGCTCGGGCGTGAATTGCCGTTGATGATTTCAGGTACCATTACCGATGCTTCAGGACGTACCTTAACGGGTCAAACTGCAGAAGCTTTCTGGAACTCGGTACGTCATGGCGATTTACTTTCAATTGGTTTTAACTGTGCTTTGGGCGCAGATGCCATGCGTCCACACGTTAAAACCGTTTCAGACGTTGCCGATGTGTTTGTTTCTGCACACCCGAACGCGGGCTTACCCAACGCATTTGGTGGTTATGATGAAACGCCTGAAGAAACCGCAGCTTTCCTCAAAGAATTTGCTGAAAGCGGCTTGATCAATATTACAGGCGGTTGCTGTGGTACAACGCCTGATCATATCCGCGCGATTTACAATGCGGTAAAAGACATTCCACCGCGTAAAATTCCAGAGATTAAACCTGCATGCCGTTTAAGTGGTTTAGAACCATTTAACATTTATGATGACTCTTTATTTGTAAACGTGGGCGAACGTACCAACGTCACAGGTTCTAAAAAATTCCTGCGTTTAATTCGTGAAGAAAACTTTGCCGAAGCCTTAGATGTTGCTCGTCAACAGGTAGAAAGCGGTGCGCAAATCATCGACATCAACATGGATGAAGGCATGCTCGATTCAGAAGGTGCGATGGTGCACTTCCTGAACTTGGTGGCATCTGAGCCTGATATTTCTCGCGTACCTATCATGATTGACTCCTCTAAATGGGAAATCATTGAAGCAGGCTTGAAATGCGTACAAGGTAAAGCCATTGTCAACTCTATTTCCTTAAAAGAAGGTTATGACGAGTTTGTCGAAAAAGCCCGCCTCTGCCGCCAATACGGCGCAGCTGTCATTGTTATGGCCTTTGACGAAGTCGGACAAGCCGATACTGTGGCACGTAAGCGCGAAATTTGTAAACGCTCTTATGACGTTTTGGTCAATGATGTTGGCTTCCCTGCCGAAGACATTATTTTTGACCCGAACGTGTTTGCAGTTGCGACAGGTATTGAAGAACACAACAACTACGCAGTCGATTTTATTGAAGCCACAGGCTGGATTAAACAAAACCTGCCGCATGCCATGATTTCAGGCGGTGTATCGAACGTATCTTTCTCATTCCGTGGTAACGAACCTGTACGTGAAGCCATTCACGCGGTATTCCTATATCACGCTATTCAGCAAGGCATGACCATGGGGATTGTCAACGCAGGTCAGTTGGCAATTTACGATGACATCCCGAAAGAACTGAAAGAAGCAGTTGAAGCCGTTATTCTGAACCAGAACCAAGGTGAAAGCGGTCAGGATGCCACAGAAAAACTGCTAGAAGTGGCAGAAAAATATCGTGGTCAATCAGGCGCACAAAAAGCCGAAGAAAACTTAGAATGGCGTAGTGAATCTGTCGAAAAACGTCTTGAGTACGCTTTAGTTAAAGGCATCACCACCTTTATTAATGAAGACACCGAAGAAGCGCGCCTGAAAGCCAAACGTCCATTAGATGTGATTGAAGGCCCGTTGATGGATGGCATGAACGTGGTCGGTGACTTGTTTGGTGCAGGTAAAATGTTCCTGCCACAAGTGGTGAAATCTGCCCGTGTGATGAAACAAGCCGTTGCATGGCTCAACCCGTACATCGAAGCTGAAAAAACCGAAGGTCAGTCTAAAGGTAAAGTCTTGATGGCAACGGTAAAAGGCGACGTTCACGACATTGGTAAAAATATTGTGGGCGTAGTCTTGGGCTGTAATGGATACGATATTGTCGATCTCGGTGTGATGGTACCTGCAGAAAAAATCCTGCAAACTGCCATTGACGAAAAAGTCGATATCATTGGCTTGTCTGGTCTGATTACCCCATCTTTAGATGAAATGGTTTTTGTTGCCAAAGAAATGCAGCGTAAAGGCTTTAACATTCCATTGTTGATTGGTGGCGCAACCACATCTAAAGCACATACTGCAGTTAAAATTGATCCACAGTTCTCAAATGATGCAGTGATTTATGTTGCCGATGCTTCGCGTGCCGTTGGTGTTGCGACAACCTTACTCTCCCCTGAAATGAAACCTGCTTTTGTTGCAGAGCATCGTGCGGAATACGCTAAAATTCGTGAACGTATTGCCAATAAGCAACCAAAAGCTGCGAAATTGTCGTATGCAGAAGCCATCGACAATGGTTTAAAAATTGATTGGGACAACTACACGCCTGCAGTACCAAAATTAATTGGTACACAAGTGCTGACCAATTACCCGCTTGAAACCTTGTTGCCATACTTTGACTGGACACCATTCTTTATTTCTTGGAGTTTGGCGGGCAAATTCCCGAAAATCCTGGAAGATGAAGTGGTGGGCGAAGCTGCAACCGACTTATATAACCAAGCGCAAGCCATGCTCAAAGATATTATTGCAAATAATCGCTTTGATGCACGTGCAGTCTTTGGGATTTACCCTGCCAACCGTTCTGCGGCAGATTCAGTACAAGTATATGATGCAGCACGTAATCAAGTAACGCATACCTTCCATCATATTCGTCAACAGTCAGACAAAGTCACAGGTAAACCAAACTTGTCTTTGGCAGACTTTGTCGCAACTACAGAGCAAGGGCAAGATTACTTGGGCGGCTTTACCGTGTCGATTTTTGGTGCGGAAGAAATGGCCAATGAGTTTAAAGCCAAAGGCGATGACTATTCTGCCATTTTGGTGCAGTCTTTGGGTGACCGTTTTGCAGAAGCATTTGCAGAGCATTTGCATGAGCGTATTCGTAAAGAATTCTGGGGCTATCAGCCGAATGAGCAGCTAAGCAATGAAGAGCTGATTAAAGAGAAATATGTAGGGATTCGTCCTGCACCGGGCTATCCTGCGTGCCCTGAGCACTCTGAAAAAGCCACACTGTTTAACTGGTTAGGTTCGACTGAAAAGATTGGCACACAGCTGACCAGCAGCTTTGCAATGTGGCCGCCTTCATCTGTGAGCGGCTTCTACTATGCCAACCCTGCTTCTGAGTACTTTAACGCGGGTAAAATCTCGTTAGATCAGCTTGAAGATTATGCACAGCGTAAAGGCTGGAGTTTAGATGAAGCGAAGCGTTGGTTAGCTCCAAACTTGGATGATTCGATTAATTAAGTGCATTGCGCTGCATGGGTGGTTCATCTGCCCATGCGCTCTACATAATGTCATTTCAAAAACCAGTGAATTGTAAAATTCACTGGTTTTTTGTTAAAAGGAAGTTTTAGCTAAATTGCATCAAATTATTGGAAGATCGTAATCCCCCTAAAATAAAATAATCTAAAAGTAGAATTTTCTTTTAAGATTCATGTACGTATGACTACATTAAATAAATTTACGGACTTAGACAGACCACATATCCGAGTTGTTACTTAAATTTGAATGGATTTCGGAAAATTCGGCTTCTGAATGTTTAGGCAACAAATCCTGACGATACTAGGAATTAGTCACCAATATCAGGAATAAAAACCTGCTTTAAAGGGATTAAAGCTCTATATTGTGGTTTAAAATCTTCATAATAACGATAAATTAACTCTACAATCTCTTTACCATCAATAAGTCTTAACCGTGATTTATTCGTAGCTTTACTCTTTGCTTGATTACTATAACTTCCAAGATTAACAAATAAAGCATATTCGCCATCTTCAAGAGTACCTAAAAGTTGATTTATTTCAGGTAAGCCATTAGATGTTAAAGTTTTTTTACATTGAACCTTAATAATAGGGGGTTCGAAGCCAAGTGTATCCTTGTGAGCAATAACATCAACACCGCCATCACCCGACCTCTGAGTAACCCTAGCAACATACCCCATGCATTCAAGCAAATGAGCGACAAATTCTTCAAACTGATAACCGTTTAAATGTTGATGTAATCTGCGAATAATAAAATCTTCAGTTGAATATTTTGCTGTTTCATTAATTACTTTAGTTACTGTTTCATCATCGGGTATTTCTTCTTGTTCTAATTCTTGCTCTTGTAACTCAACTATTGGGTCTTTATTTATTGTAGCTTGGTATTCAATACCTACAGCATTTAAAAAATCACCTGCTGTTTTCTTAATTTCAAACAACGTAATGTAACCCCAGTTACGGATAAGCCAAAGATTTAATCACATGAATTTTAGGCTTATTCTTTTGGCAAAGTTGATACGCACATAGTGAAGAAAATACGCCTGCTAAAAAACCAGCAATCGAACGATGTTTA
>NZ_JAYFSK010000025.1:0-36349 GCF_041464035.1 Acinetobacter sp. AL9
GGATTGGATAATCAATAGATATGGATGCTAATATACCAAGACACTCACCTAAAATACAAAAGATAATCATTTAAATCTCTAATAAATACCCACCTTGCCACTACTGAATCGACATAGACAAAATGAGCACTTATGCAAATATTTGTCTATATTTTTAGTTATAGTTAATTACTCTTGCAGCATATCTGAAAAATGTTGATTGGCACTGGTGGCAATTTTTTCTGCATATTTTTCATTGATCGAAAGTGAATTTTGAATTAATTGTTGTTTAATTACATAATTTAAAATAAAAATACTTACGACAAATAAGCCTGATACACTTAAAATTGTGGAAATTAAAATAAGTTTACGCAGATCCAATCCAAGTCGTAGTAAAAAATGTTTCAACAGTTCCTACCCCAAAAATTCAAAAACTGTGACAATTGCCAACTTTAACACATAATTTTACAACTCAATCACATAATTTTAAAGCAATATAGTTGAATTTTTGATGTTCAATTCAACAAATTGGATAATTCGCTTGTTGCTGACCACAAACTAAATCAGAAATATATCCTCTAAATACAATTTCTACCACACACTTCCTAAGAATGCACCGACTAATAACAAATAAAGACAACTTGAATTTTTTCGTTCTTATTTTTTGCTGAAAACCTTGTCTATTCGATAAATTTTTAGGGTCAATTACTCATAAAATTACAAAAAACTATTATCTTTTTTTGCTTTAAATTTATCCTATCCACCTAATAAATAAATTGTTTTCTCTTATGTTTAAGACACTTTTCACTATAAGCAGTTGCTCACTTTTAACAGCATGTATTGTAGTTGACGGAACAGCATCGGGGCAGATTCCCAATATCGTCATTCAACCTCAAATTCCAGCAAGTACACCTGTAGAACGTCCTGCACAACAAACCATTTATATGCCAACACCTATGCCTTATCCTGCACAAACATGGCAACAAAAAGTCAAAATTAAAACCTATGATGGTCGCTGCGTAGATTTTAGTCGCAGTAATCAACGTTCCATTCAGACTTCACATTGTCATGATGGTACCAATCAGCATTTTATTTTCCATCCTGATCAAAGCATTACCGTGCAAGGTAAATGTCTAGATGTAGCAGGAAAACAGAAACATGATGGTGCTGAAGTAATTGCTTATACCTGTAATGGACAAAGTAACCAAAAATGGTATCTCGATGGTCAGCGTATTCGTAGTGCAGATACAGGCAAATGTTTAGATATTTATAATGGAAAAATGAAAATGTATAGCTGCAATCAAAATCGTGGGCAGAAATTTAGTTTTATTGCCTTATAAAAAAGAATCACTAATTCCCTCAGCCTAGCCTGCTCTTTTGAAGATGAGGGAATTAGCGAATGATAATTTAAAAAATTATAAAAGTTTTACTTTAAATACGATTAATTAAGGATGCTGACTAAACAAATCAAAAATCACTTTTCTTAACCACTGATGACTGGTTTGGTGATGACAAGACGTATGCCAATATTGTCGTACAGGATAGGTTGGAAAATTCAAAGGCGCACTCACTACTTGTAAATTCCCGCGTGCCAATAACACCTCACTTAAATAATAAGGCACTGTCGCAATCATATCGGTTTCTTGCACAATTAACCCGACCCCTAAATAACTTGGGATACTCATTAGAATATTACGTCTTAAACCACGATTGCTTAATTCATTTTCAATATGGTAGTGACCTATACTGGTATCTACATCGACATGCGATTCACGAATATAAGCTTCAACATCTAAACTTTTTTCACAAATACGTGGATGATCTTTACGACTAATCACCACATAATATTGTAAAAATAATTGCTGCTGATAAAAACCCTGCTCTAACTCAGGTAAAAAACCAATCGCAAAATCAATTTCACCATTTGCCATTTGATAACTGGTTTCACGGGTAATAGGACGAATTTTAATCCGCACTGAAGGTGCATATTTTTTTAAAAACTTGGTCAGTTTTGGCAATAAAACCAAATGCGAAACATCGGTCATTGCCAAGGTAAATAATTGATCGGAATGGGTCGGATCAAAATCGACTTTAAAATTATTGACCGTTTCAATTTTATTAATAATTTCACTAATCGGTGAAAAAATCTGTTTCGCCAACTCTGTAGGCAACATTTCATTGCCAACCCTTAAAAATAATGGGTCATTAAAATGCTGACGAATTTTATTTAAACAGTTACTAACCGCAGGCTGACTCATGCCCAATGCATCTGCTGCTGCAGACACATTTTTTAATTTATATACATAGTAAAAAATCTGTAGCAGTTTGCTATCTAACTTAAACATATCCATCTTTCCTTAGAATCAGTTTCACTGCTCAGTTTTCATCCTTATTTAACGCCAAGCTTTTAATTTAGAGCTATGCCCAATGCCCACATTAAAACAATTGGTCGGATCCAATTTTTGATAATGCTGCTTTAAGGCAGGCTTCGCCACATATAAATGCCCAACATTATGCTCTGCAGGATACTCTGCCCCACGTGCATCAAGCAATGACCACATTTGATGTTCCATCGCCAACGGGTCTACGCCTTTTTTAATAATATAGTCCTGATGAAAGACATGACATAAAAAATGACCATAATACAACTTATGTATAATCGCCTGCTCCAACTCTTCGGGCAAGGTTTCAACCCATTGCTGATCATTACGTCTTAACGCAATATCTAAAGCAACAATGTCTTCCACTTCATTTCGATGTGTATCACGATAACGAATTGCAGCACCTGCCACTGCAAAGCGATGCAGAAAAGCCTTGCGGCCTTCATCTTCATTACATAGAAAAAAACTGCCGGAATTGCGCGTGATAAAATAATCCATTAAAAACTGCTGTACTGCCGCAACATCTTGCTGCTCAATGCGCAAAATTAAATGATGTTCATACAAATCACGAAATTGGTTCATGCGTTCTGGTAAATGATTTGGCAGTAGTTTCGTGAACATTTGCAAAACTTTATCCGACAATCCACGCATGCCCCAACGGGTTAGAAAACCATCAACTTTATCTTTCATGGCAAAAGCTGCAGGTACTTTACTGGTGCCAAACTTCTCGATAAACAAGAAGCTGTCTTTGCCATATTCTGCACCAATGTCATAGGCATCTCGATGAATATACTCGCCAGCAATCGGTACACGCGGCAAATCACGTAATAAAAAACGGCGAATCGCGGTTAAATCATCCTGCTGATTGCTGCCGATATAAAACACCTGACTCGGAATTTTCTCAAATGTATCCAAACGCACTGCAAACACACAGACTTTACCTGCCGAACCCGAAGCTTCAAACAAACGGCTCGGGTCGGCATTAAACCGTGCAGGCGTATCGGCATCGACTTGGGCAACATCATGCACGTAACGCTGATCTGAAGCACAACAATGTTCCGAATATTCAATATCTTCAGGGCGATATTGTTGTTGCTCAAGTTTGGTTAAAATTTCTTCTGGCGAGTTCCCTAAATTCACCCCCAAATGATTGATGAGTTGCAACTCGCCCAGTGCATCGACTTGTGCATATAAGGCCAACTCAGTATAGGCAGGACCACGTCTGACCAATGCACCACCTGAATTATTACATACCCCGCCCAACACCGAAGCACCAATACAAGATGAACCAATGACTGAGTGTGGCTCACGCTGATGCGGCGCCAATTGCTGTTCCAAAGCATCCAATGTTGCACCAGGCAAGCAAATCACTTGCTTGGCATCGTTGATGAGCTGAATACCTTTTAAACGTTGGGTGTTGATCAAAATTACAGGACGATCATAGTCATCACCAAAAGGGGTAGAACCACCCGTGAGTCCAGTATTGGCGGCTTGCATAATAATAATGCAATCTGCTGCCACAGCCACTTGTAACACTTGCCACTGCTGCAATAAAGAACCTGGCGTGACCACCGCAAAAACCTGTCCTTCGCCAAAACGTCGCCCTTGACGATATAAACGAGTATCTGATTCATGGGTCAATACATGCGCTTTTCCCACAATATCGACCAAGTTTTTGAGGGTTGCTGCAGCATCAAATTGTGTTGCAGAAGAAATTGTCTGTGGCATAGTGTACAAGTCCTGAAACAAGGTGAAAAATACAATTAAGCGATTCAGCCAAATGCATCGGTTGATGGATTGATCGCTCCTGTTGGCAATTTAGCCTTTCAGTTCACGCTCAAGTTGTACCAAGCAATCTGAGTTAATCGCTTGAATGTTTTTAGCACCCGTTAAGGTCATTGCGACTCGCATTTCTTTATCAATCAATTCGAGTAAATTACTCACACCCGCCCCACCTGCTGCACCTAGTGCATAAATAAAGGCACGTCCGAGCATACAAGTATCCGCACCCATCGCCAACATGCGCACCACATCTAGGCCATTACGAATACCTGAATCCACTAGAATTTTTAGATCTCCTTTTACTGCATCGGCTATTGGCGGTAAAGCACGTGCAGTCGAGAGCACACCATCTAACTGACGACCACCGTGATTGGACACCACAATTCCATCAGCCCCAAAACGAACAGCATCCTTAGCATCTTCTGGGTCTAAAATGCCTTTAATGACCATTGGGCCATCCCAGAATTCACGAATCCACTCCAAGTCTTTCCATGAAATAGATGGGTCAAAGTTATTGCCTAACCAGCCAATATAATCTTCCAGTCCTGTTGGTTTGCCTAAGTATTTAGAGATATTGCCCAAGTCATGCGGACGACCTAGTAAGCCAACATCCCATGCCCAGTTTGGATGCATCACTGCCTGCATATAGCGGCGCATAGCAGCATTTGGACCACTCATGCCCGAATGTGCATCACGATAACGTGCGCCAGGCACAGGCATATCTACCGTAAAGACTAAGGTTGAACAGCCTGCTGCTTTGGCACGTTCCAAGGCATTGCGCATAAAACCACGGTCACGTAATACATATAATTGAAACCACATTGGGCGTGAAATGGCAGGCACCACTTCTTCAATTGGGCACACCGACACGGTAGATAAAGTAAACGGAATACCTTTTTTGTCAGCTGCAACTGCAGCCTGCACTTCACCACGGCGCGCATACATGCCCGTTAAACCCACAGGTGCCAAAGCCACAGGCATTGACAAGGTTTCATTAAATAAGGTGGTTTCTAAACTCAAAGCCGACATGTCATTCAAAACACGTTGGCGCAAGGCAATCTGTGAAAGGTCTTCCACATTTCTTTTCAGCGTTTGTTCCGCGTACGCACCTCCATCAATATAGTGAAATAAAAATGGCGGTAAACGGCGTTTGGCTGCTTCGCGGTAATCATTCGCAGAAGAAATAATCATGGCGCTATCCTGTTTAATCGACTCGCACGCTGACGACGCGCATCTTCCTCGTCTATCATGCGTACTTGTTGAACTACAAATTCAATATGTCCACACACTGCCGAACGGGCAGCTTCTGGATCCTGGCGTTCAATTGCATCCATCACTTGAAAGTGTTGATCGTGCAACTGATCGAAACGGTGGGCTTCGGTATAGACTTTGCGTCTGCCCAAAACTACGTTGTATTGCAACAAATCAAATAAGCCGCGCATCATTTGAATGAGCACCAAATTGTGCGATGCTTCGGCAATTGCCAAATGAAACTTGGCATCGGCAATTGCTGCCTGATCGTCATCACCTAAAATTTGAAAATGGGCGATTTGCTCATAACAGGCACGGATGTTTTTCAAATCCTCAGCAGTTGCCCGCTGTGCGGCATACCATGCCGTACCACCTTCAAGCACCATTCGTGCTTCCTGCACATCAAAACGATAAGCAGGGTCTTCATCAATCAGGTTACTTAAAGGCTGCACAATTTGATATTGCGACCAATTGGTAGGCAGTTGTTGCAAAAAAGTACCCGCTCCAACTTTGCTGACCAGCATGCCCTGACTGGTCAATTGCTGAATAGCCTCACGCAAAGAGGAACGGGAAACCCCGAGTTGTTCACATAACTTTCTTTCGGCAGGCAATCGGTCTCCGACTTGCATCTGATTTTTTTCAACCAGTGTGCGCAGGTCTTGAACAACTTTGTCGGAAACTTTCATGCGGCTATCCTCTTGTGCATGTGGTTATGGAATCATCCATGGGAACACATAAGCTTGTAGAGTGATAATAATACCGATCATTACGGTGAACGTGATACTGTGTTTCACGGTAAAGCGGAATAAATCCGATTCTTTACCGACTAAACCAACAGCCGCACAGGCAATTGCAATAGATTGCGGTGAAATCATTTTGCCTGTTACCCCACCACTGGTATTGGCAGCAACCAACAGAACTTCTGGTACACCAATTTGCTGTGCGGTTGTGGCTTGCAAGGCAGCAAACAAGGCGTTGGCTGAAGTATCTGAACCTGTCAAGAACACCCCAATCCAGCCTAAAAATGGCGAGAAGAATGTGAAAGCATTGCCTGTGTGTGACAAAGCCAGTGCCAAAGTCGCAGACATCCCTGAATAATTGGCAATAAATGCAAACGCCAACACCATCCCAATAGAATAAATTGGTGTTTTTAGCTCGTTGATGGTTTCAGCAAAAGTTTTAACAGCTTCACGCGGTTTCATTTTTAAATAAATGATGGTGATGATGGCCGCAATCATAATCGCAGTCCCAGTTGCGCTAAGCCAATCGAACTTAAAGATCGCATCATAGTCTTTAACATCAGCGACCACAGGCGGCATCTTTTGCACCAGTTGGTGTAAAAATGGCACTTTGATGGAAATTACCCAGTCGTGCATTGCGCCATCTTTGGCAAATAAATCTTTAAACGGCTTGATGCTCCAAATAGTGACCATCACCGTTAACACTGCAAAAGGTGACCATGCTTTCACAATCTGCCCGATGCTGTATTTTTGCTGTTGTTCTGCAACTAAGTTGGCATCCACTTTGGTGTCTGCATCGCTAAAACGGAAAATGTGTTTTGGCTGCCAGAATTTAAATAAGACCGTTAAACTAATCAAAGAGGCAATTGCGGCTGTAATGTCAGGTAACTCAGGTCCAACAAAGTTAGAGGTCAAGTATTGTGCAATCGCAAAAGCACCACCACCCACCAACACTGCAGGCCAAGTTTCTTTCACACCGCGCCAGCCATCCATAATTGCCATAATCCAGAACAGCACAATAGGCACCATAAATGGCAACTGACGCCCAACCATCTGGCTAATTTCCATGGTTTCTACACCCGAAACCTGACCCGCCACAATAATTGGAATCCCCATTGCGCCAAACGCAACAGGTGCGGTGTTCACAATCAAACATAAACCCGCAGCGTATAAAGGTTTAAAACCCAAACCCACCAACAAAGCAGCAGTAATTGCCACTGGCGCCCCAAAGCCCGCTGCACCTTCTAAAAATGTGCCAAACGCGAAGCCCACTAGTAGCATCTGGAGACGCTGATCTTCTGTAATTGACAGAATAGATGAGCGAATAATGTTAAACTGCCCTGTTTTTACAGAGATTTTATATAAAAATAATGCGCCAATAATAATCCATGCGATTGGCCATAAACCGTAGAAAAAGCCATAGATCAATGAAGCAAAAGCCATTGGTGCAGGCATGCCATAGGCAAATAACGACACTAATAACGCCAAAATAACCGTAATTGTTCCCGCAACACTTCCTTTTAAGCGAAATACAGCCAATGCCAGAAAGAAAAAGATAATCGGGATTAATGCAATAAGACTCGAAATCCAAATATTTGCCATTGGATCGTAGATCTGTTGCCAATGTTGAAGCATTGTCATCTCCTTGAAATGCTCACTCAAACGTAAACATAGGTCTAAGCATATAGATAAAATTCTAATTTTGGTCTGACCAATATTAAGATAAAAATCAAAATACTCTTAACATTTGCAACAAATAATAGTTTTATACAAATAAATGTCAATATTGGTTGGATTGTTTATTCATATGGTCATACCAATTTAAATAAAGATGATCTTTGTTCGCAGCATAAAAAATACGGTGAAGAAAAATTTAAACTTTGTTTTTTCTGTAGTTTTTAAGAGGAAGGAAAAACCAAATTTATTCGGCACAGCCTTATACAACTTTCGTCTAATACAGTAAAATACGTGTGCTTTCTTCTAAGATGAATTGAACGCTTGATCAAAGGAATCATGGATAAATTCAGCTCAAGTGGCCGCTATTCGGCTTAAAAACATGTGGATTAAAAGAATTTTTTAGACAAAAAAATAACGCCATTATTGACTGCAACAATGGCGTCATCGTGTATTTATAACAGCAACTCACACCTTACTGTGGCTTAACCTGTCACCACGTTCAGGCGCTTTAAACGCGAAATATGCAAATCAATTTGCCCTGCAATTTCAGGTAAAATTTGCTTTAAAAACTGGCTATAGTTCATTGCATCTTCTGCTCTTAATACGCCTGCTTGTACCAATTGTTCCTGCTGTAGCAACATACTTTGTACACGGTTTAAATCAGGCTTTTGCCCTTGGCTTAAACCTGTACTAATTTGCTTAAAGCCTAAATACAACTGATCACGTTGCTGGATTAATTGCTGCATTTCAACTGCAGATACCGCAGCACGCTCTAGCATAGCGTTTGTTTCCAGTACATTTTCAGATTCATCTGAATATAGACTTTGCGTTGTTTCTATCTCTGTGGAAGCCGTGTTCGGTTTCACCCACACTGTTTCCGAAACAGTCTTATTCGGTGTTTGAAACACATACACCACGGTAAACAACACCGCGACCGCCAAAACAAAAAAGCCAATACCGAGCCATCGAGTCCCATTCATGTGCATGCTCCATAAGCAAACCATCCTAAAATGCGCTCAATTCAAATATCGTCTTGAGCGCCTTAGCATGCTTTGCCTGTTATGATCGGCTTAAAAATTACGGCGTCGACCAATCGCTTGGTGCATAACCCAAACGCACTCGCTGTGGGTGATTCCCCACTGGCACACTGCGGACTTTTTCTCCCGTAGCAAAGTCAATCACCGTTACCACATCGGTTTCACTTTCTGAAATCACACAGCTTTTTCCATCTGGGCTACGGGTTGCCCAATATGGTTTACCTGCAGGAATCAGTTTGCCTGCTTTTAAACTCTGACGGTCTACAATGGTCGCGTAATCATCCATCGTGCCTGCCACACAGAGTTTTTCGCCATCTGCGCTGATGGATAAACCATGATGACGTGAATCATTTACCCATTTGCTGCGGTCTTTTGGAATTGTACTGCTGCCCGGTAATTGTCCAATACGCGTGACTTTATCGGTTTTTAAGTCGTATTCCACCAAACCATTAAAAAATGAAACCTGCGCATAAAGTTTGCTTTCATCTTTACTTAGCACCATAGGACGCACTGAGTTGGATAAATCTTTACGTCCAAAGGCATCTAACGCAGGTCGGAAATCAATTTTTTTCAGAACTTTATAATTGTTGGCATCGGCAATGGTAATAAAGCGCTTACCTTTGGTAAAATCTTGCCACTGTGCATCCATCGAAGTTTCTACGTTACCAATCGCAGAGTTTAAGATTTTCGTTCCACCTGCAAAGTAAATATTTTCGTGCGGCTTATCCCCTGTTGCAAAACGCCCCAATTCTTTACCTGTATGAATATCTAAAACATGCACCACATTACCTGACGATGCCGACACAGCAACACGTTGTCCATCTGGTGAAACCGCCATGTGGTCTGCGCGGAAACCTTCGACTGGCGTACGCCAATTAATTTTGCCCGTTTTAATGTTGATGGATACCACATCGGCAAAACTTGGACGTGAAGCCACAATCGACTGTCCATCTGGCGTGGAATACATATCATCCACCAACTGGTCATTGCCCTCACCTGCAGTTTGTTGAATGTAAGTGTAGGCAATCAATTTCACTGGATTTAAATGAATTTCTAATAAACGCTCTTTGCGGTCAGGAATCATATTGACCACACCCACTTTGCCAAAGTCTTGTGAAGGGTGAATCACTGTCACTGTGCCATCCCAGTTATTGCCGACAAAAAAGACTTGTTGGGTATTCGGTGGCTGCGGTAAATAGGTCGAATCTGCATAACTTTGTGCGCTGACACAACTTCCTAAAGCCAGCACGCCTTGAAGTAGATGTTTAAACACCTTGTTGGAATAATTCATGTTCTTGTTCTCCCTGAACAGCAAAATGAAAGTGTTGTTTTTGTTTTGGCTTGTGTTTTTACATATTTGTTGTTTTTAACTGAAGCCTGCCTAATCCATCTTGAAGCGATCTTGAAGATTGTTGGCGTGGCATTGATTGGGCAATAGCATAAGAGTTTTTGTAATTTTGCGTCTAGGGTTCGAGCTAGACTATCCGATAGCAGGTCAAGTTTCAGATAAACAGAAATACAGCATCACATCCTGTTAAAATGCCAAGTATGATAAAAGCTTGTTTTTGTCGATGAAATGACAGTAATCCCATACCCATTCAAGCATTTAAACTCAAGAATATAAGGATGTGCCGAGATGCAGTTGTTGGAACTTAAAACCTTGCGTAAACAGCTTCGACAACAGCGCAGAGCGGTCACGCGCACCCAACAGCAACACGCACAGCAAGCTGTTTTGCAGCGGCTAATACGACTGCCAAAATTTCAGTACGCAAAAAAAGTGGGTATGTATTTACATGCTTTTGGTGAAATTCATACACACCGCATCATTGAATATTGCTTCGCGCATAGCAAACAAGTGTATTTGCCCATGATTTGCAATATGAATCAACACTTGGTGTGGGTACAAATCACCCCACAACAATATCGTCAGCGTCGCTTTGCCCATCATCGTTTGGGGATGCAAGAACCAAGAACAAGTCGCGGAAAACACATCTCCCATTTAGATTTAGTCTTGATGCCCTTATTGGCTTGCGATACGCATGGCACCCGCATTGGAATGGGCGGTGGTTATTATGACCGCACTTTAGCCTCTGCCCCGCAGCATCCTTATCGCTTAGGGATTGCACATGATTTTCAGCTAATTCATACACGCTTGCCACGTGAAAATTGGGATCAACCTGTAGATGCCTTACTAACTCCACAACATTTTTTACAGTTTAAACGCACCTTGAAACGCTAAATTGATCATTTTGACTGAATAGATCAATTTAAAATCACATATTTAGCTACTTTTTAAACAATTTGTGTTGACCTGCCCTTGTATTTTAAAAAATACCCATCACTATTAAAAACATGGCAACACCGTTGTCACTCATTAGGAGTGCCCATGTCTGAAATTATTATGAATCAAGAAACCTTAGAGCCTCAGGTTCCAAGTGTATTACCGCTTTTAGCGCTACGTGATGTGGTGGTTTATCCACACATGCAAATCGCGCTATTTGTAGGTCGTGAAAAATCGATCAATGCAGTTGATGTGGCTCGTAACAGTGACAATCTAGTATTTGTAGTTGCGCAAAAAGATTCGCTTACAGAAGAAATTGATCACGACAATTTATATCAATACGGTACTGTCGCGAAGATTGTGCAAGTTGTGAATCACGAAAATGATGAAAACTGTATCAAAGTGCTGATTGAAGGCTTATACCGCGCCAAACTCGAAAAAATTATTGATGAAGACGCGTATTTGACTGCAGAACACAGCTTGAGCCCAATGACTGTTGCGATGGATGAAAATACCCAAGCAACACGTTTGCAAGAATTACGTGCCTTATTTGCGCAATATGCAGAAGCAAAATTACGCAATGCACGTGAACTGATTGCTGCTGCCAATAAAATTGAAGATTTATTGCAGTTGTTGTTCTTTGTTGCAACCCGTGTGCCATTGAATATTGATGTCAAACAAAAATTCCTTGAGCACGATGAGTTTGAAGCTCACTTGACCGAGTTAATGACTTATTTATTGCAACAGTCTGAAGAACAGCAGATTGAGCAAACCTTGCATGACTCTGTTAAACGCCAGATGGAAAAAAATCAGCGTGAATACTTCTTGAATGAGAAGATGAAAGTCATTCAACGCGAACTGTCCGATATGAACGGCGGTGCGGAAGATGATGTCGCTGAAATTGAAAAACGTCTGGCCGAAGCAGACTTGCCAGAACATGTCCGCAAAAAAGCAGAAGCTGAGTTCCGTAAGCTAAAAGCCATGCAACCTGCATCTAGCGAAGCGGCTGTGGTACGTAACTATCTGGAAGTAATTTTAGATACGCCATGGAACAAAGCCAGCAAAGTCAGCATTAACTTGGCGAAAGCACAAGAAATTTTAGATGCCGACCATTACGGTTTAGATGAAGTCAAAGACCGTATTGTGGAATACCTTGCTGTGCAGTCGCGCGTGAAAAAACTCAAAGGTCCAATTCTGTGCTTAGTCGGTCCTCCGGGTGTAGGTAAAACCTCACTGGGTGAATCGGTTGCAAAAGCCACTGGACGTGAGTTCGTGCGCATGGCGCTAGGCGGCGTACGTGATGAAGCGGAAATTCGCGGTCACCGCCGTACCTATATTGGTGCGATGCCGGGTAAAATTGTGCAGTCATTGACTAAAGTTGGTGTGAAGAACCCACTGTTCTTGCTCGATGAAATTGACAAAATGGCACAGGATTACCGTGGCGACCCTGCATCTGCTTTGTTAGAAGTACTTGATCCATCACAAAACAACAAGTTTAATGATCACTATTTAGATCTAGACTTAGACTTGTCTGAAGTGATGTTCATTTGTACTGCCAACAGCATGAATATTCCAGAAGCTCTGTTAGATCGTATGGAAGTAATTCGTCTACCGGGTTATACCGAAGATGAAAAAGTGAATATTGCAGAACGCTATCTTGTCCCTAAAGCCATCAAAAATAATGGCTTGCGTGCTAAAGAATTGACGGTTCATGAAGAAGCGATTCGTGACATTGTGCAGCGCTATACACGTGAAGCAGGTGTGCGTAGTCTGGAACGTGAAGTGTCAAAAATTGCCCGTAAGGTGGTGAAAGAAGCAGTCAGCAAAAAAGCCAAAAACCTACAGGTAGATGTGACTTCACAAAACTTGCCTGACTACCTTGGTCCACACAAATTTGACTATGGTATGGCAGAAGAAGAAGCCGAAGTGGGTCGTGTAAATGGCTTGGCTTGGACTTCAGTGGGTGGTGAATTACTCACCATTGAAGTGGCAACCATGAAAGGCAAAGGTAATTTCATCACCACAGGTTCATTGGGTGATGTGATGCAAGAGTCAATCAAAGCCGCGATGACCGTTGTGCGTACCCGTGCCGACAGTTTAGGCATTGAAGCCAATGTATTTGCCGAAACCGATGTACACGTACACTTGCCAGAAGGTGCAACACCTAAAGATGGTCCATCTGCAGGTTTGGCATTGACTACGGCATTGGTATCTGCATTTACAGATATTCCAATTCGTCCTGATATTGCCATGACAGGCGAAACCAGCTTACGTGGTCGTGCAATGCGCATTGGTGGCTTGAAAGAGAAACTTCTTGCGGCACATCGTGGTGGTATCAAACTGGTATTTATCCCACAGGAAAACGTGCGTGACTTGTCTGAAATTCCAGACAATGTCAAAGAAGGTTTGGAAATCAAGGCTGTGAAAAGCATTGATGAAATCTTGCCTTTGGCACTGACCAGTATGCCTAAGCCTTTAACCAAGGCACCGATTGTGAAGCCAGTAGCAGCAGGCAAAGCCGCACGTCATTAAGCAAGTTACTCTGCTTTAAGCATAGAACATCTCAAAAGAGCACTTCGGTGCTCTTTTGTTGTATTTAGATTCTGGATTTAAAATAATTGAATAATTTTTTAATTATTTTTAAAATGGATAGTCTGTTTTTAATTCAATTTCCTTGAAAAATAGGCAAACCATCCACATATATAAATTTAAGATACATCGCGCTGTATGTTTCTTGTTTGGTCTATTTAGACCGATAAATTGATCAGACGCTTTTGATTGAAGCGTGCTTCATGGTCTGGTCATCCATATCTCCAGGTGGATGACCTTTTAACCGCAGTCCTATTTCAATTCAGGGCTGCGTTTTTTATGCGCTGCGATCAATCATCAAGGTGATAAAATCTGTGCAACCAAGCCATTCACGACATGTGCCATTTTTTCAAAATTTACTGTTTTTAAAGTATCACCTGTGGTATGGCGAAGTGTGCTGCGATAACTGCCCGTATCGGTAATTAAAATGGCAGGAATATCATATTTCCAATAATTTAAATGATCTGAAAAATCCATGCCCTTGACGAAAGTCGGTGCGACCACACGCTCACATTGCAATTGATTCAAACGCTGCATCGCATTGCAATAGGTTGCACTCATTTCACGTGACTGCATATTGCTCAATGCCGCAATAAAATTGCCATGACTTGGGTAAATCCACTTTAAACCGATTGGGTAATTTTGCACCAAATTTTTATCGTAATAACCAATCATATCCAGCACATACACCGCACGGATTTTTTCTTTTTCAGCCTGCACAGATTTGGCATGTATAAAACTGCCCATCGACTCGGTTTTAAAAAATGGTGGCTCTGCCAAGGTATAAAAAACAAATTCAACATTTTGACTAAGTTTATTCTTTTCCTGCGCCAAAATTCGTGCTGTTTCGATTACACCTGCAACGCCAGAAGCGTTGTCATTTGCCCCCTGCTGCTGCCCATAAACATCGTAATGCGCACCAAAAATCGTTTTTTGCGCAGCACCGATATTCAATTTGCACACCACATTGCGGTAGCTTTGCTGATTGACCACATAATTTTGAAATTGACACGGAATTCCAAATACTCGCATTTGTTCCCGAATCCATGCCGAAACCCGATTCAGTTCAATCACATTTTTATAATGACGATACTGTTCGGAATTACCCAAACCCTGCTGCCCAATCACTTGCTGCATATAGACTTGCAAATTGTTTGGTTCTGCCCATTGAGCCTCAGGCACAGCAAATGTAGCAGTGGTCATCAATCCCATACCCGCGCCCAATATCCATGAATATAACTGCTGACTTTGAAACGCGCGCATGCTGATAATTCCAAGACAAAAAAGACCAATAAGATTGCTGAGTATTAAAGCAACAGCCTGTTGGCAAATTCAATTGCAAATTGTGTCGTTACACAGCGCTTGTGTTGAATCATGGTTATAATGCGAGATTCTGATTGATCGCTACATGAACTCGCCTATGAAAATTCGCATTCTGACCATTGGACAAAAAATGCCTGCTTGGGTGCTGACTGGTTTTGAAGATTATTTCAAACGGATTCAGCCTTTTGTGCAGACTCAAATTGTCGAACTGCCAATGGCGAAACGTGGCAAAAATGATTCTGAGGCCGATATTCTAAAATATCGCCAAATTGAAGGTGATAGCATTTTAAATGCCATGAAAAACAATGAGCTGTTAATTGCCTTGGAAGTGGGCGGCAAAGAGTTCAGCACCGAAAAACTTGCAGAAACCATGAAAGGCTGGATGCTAGAAGGCAATGATGTCGTGCTTGCGATTGGTGGACCAGATGGTCACTCTGAAGCAGTACGTAAAGCAGCAGCATGGCATTGGTCATTATCCAAACTAACTTTGCCACACCCTTTAGTTCGCGTGATGCTGATTGAGCAGCTATACCGTGCTATGAGCATCAACCACAACCATCCTTATCATCGTGCAGGTTAAATCAACTTATTCAATTTGTACGTTGAGTTATCAAAATATCTTCAACTCAAACGACGTTGCAAAGCTGCAACATAGCGTTGAACAAAAGTACATTTCGCTATACACACTTTTTTGCGATGCTGTAGAACAGCAGGCTTTAGGGATCTAGGCATGAACTTACAGACATTACCCGGTTTATTTATCTCACATGGTTCGCCCATGTTGGCACTCAATCCTGAACAGGTCGGGCCTGCACTCAGCCGTTTAAGTGAAAATTTGCCAACACCGCAAGCCATTGTGGTGATGTCGGCGCATTGGGAAAGTAATGCACTGGAGGTCAACACAGGTATTCGCCCTGAAACATGGCATGACTTCCGTGGTTTTCCTGAAGCCTTGTACGCCCTGCGCTACCCTGCACCTGGCTTACCTGAACTGGCAGAAGATATTTTGCAGCGTTTGGCTGATGCGGGCTTTGCTGCCCATGCCAACAGCACACGCCCGCATGATCATGGCGTATGGATGCCATTACTACACATGTATCCCGATGCCAATATTCCAGTGATTACCATTTCTTTGCCCATGAATATGAGCGCCGAACAGATTTATCACATTGGGCAAAGTTTAGCGCCATTACGTGAACAGCAAATTTTACTGATTGGCTCAGGCAGTATCACCCATAACTTACGTGAATTATCATGGAATACACCCAATGCGGCTGTGCCTGAATGGGCATCTAGTTTCCGTAATCGTGTGGTGCAGCATTTAAGTCATCGCAATTATGATGCAGTACTAGATTGGCAACAATTGCCACATGTAGCACGTAATCACCCAACCCTAGAACACTTTGCACCGCTGTTTTTTGCAATGGGTACGGGAGATCGATTTAACATTGTACATAGCAGCTTTAGCATGGGTTCACTCGGTATGGATATTTATCGTTTTGACTAACCGATAGCTCCGCTTATTTAAAATCTGACTTTTTAATTTGGATACATTTTGTTAGCAAAAGCTACGATTTGTATCCATATTTTTTGTTAATCTCTTGGTTATAATCACGTTGAAACTTTAGCACATAGAATATAAACCAATGAAATTCAGTATTTTTGCGCTTGCCCTGCTCCCTTTGGCTTTAACTGCATGTCAATCTTCACATCTTCCTGCCACTTCAGGAGATCCGGCTATTTCTACTCTATCCACCACATTAAAAACGCCTACACAAATTTTGCCCGCTTATACCTGGGAACTTGATCGTGGGCTGCAACGCCCGATTGTTCTGAGCTTTGATCAACGAGGCAGACTAAGTGTAGCTTCTGGCTGTAATGGCCTTGGCACGAGCTGGACTGTTAAAGATAATTCCCTGAGTACGGGTGACATGATGGGCACCATGATGGCATGTGATGCACCATTAATGGAACAGGAACGTTTTATCAGCCAGCTTCTGCAAAAGCGTAATATTCCGTTTAGTCTGGATCTAAATGATGCCAATCAGCCAAAACTGAGTATTACTGCAGCTGATGGTCAAAAATATGTCTTTACCGGAAAAATGACACCGGAAACCAAATACCAAGGTCAGGCAGAAACCATTTTCCTGGAAGTTTCGTCACAGACTAAAGCCTGTACGGGTGTAGCTCAGCAAACCTGCTTACAGGTGAAAGAAATCAAATATGATGAAAAAGGCTTAAAGACTCAGGTCGATAAAGACTGGACTTTATTTTACGATCAGATCGAAGGTTTTCAGCATTCATCGAATGAGCGTCAGATTATTCGGGTAAAACGTTATGAAATTAAAAATCCGGCAGCTGACCAGTCTAAATATGCCTATGTATTCGACATGACCGTAGAGCGTGAAGCAGTCAAAGGCACTCTATAACGATAAAATCGCAATATAAAAAAACCGAGGCATTCACCTCGGTTTTTTTTCAAGCTTAAACTCAGTCAGACTTAGAATACGCCTTGAGAAAGCATTGCATCAGCAACTTTTACGAAGCCAGCGATGTTTGCGCCGTCTACATAGTTCACGGTACCGTCTTCTTTCGTACCGAATTTTACGCAGTTGCGGTGAATTTCTTTCATGATTGCGTGTAAGCGCTCATCAACTTCTTCGAAAGTCCAGCCTAAACGCAATGCGTTTTGAGACATTTCCAGACCAGAAGTTGCTACACCACCGGCGTTAGATGCTTTACCTGGCGCATAAAGAATTTTCGCTTCAACGAATTTCTCAACCGCTTCAAGTGTAGAAGGCATGTTCGCACCTTCAGCAACACAGATTACGCCGTTTGCAAGAAGCGCTGCTGCATCATTCGCATCAAGTTCGTTTTGAGTCGCACATGGAAGCGCGATATCACATTTAATACCCCAAGGACGTTGACCTTCAAGGTATTCAAAACCGTGCTTAGACGCAAATTCAGAAATACGACCACGTTTTACGTTTTTAAGTTCCATCACTTCAGCAAGTAATTCTGGCGTGAAACCTTCTTTCACGTACACAGTACCATTCGAGTCAGAAAGTGAAACTACTTTCGCACCCAAGTACATTGCTTTGTCTGCAGCAAATTGTGCAACGTTGCCTGAACCAGAAATCGCAACGACTTTATCTTTAAAGCAATCGCCACGAGTCTTGAGCATTTCCTCAGCGAAATACACAGTACCGTAACCTGTAGCTTCTGGACGCGCCAAAGAACCACCGAAAGACAAGCCTTTACCTGTGAATACACATGAAGTGTCATTGCTGAGCTTCTTCATCATACCCGCCATGTAACCCACTTCACGACCGCCTACACCAATATCACCCGCAGGAATATCCGTGTTAGAACCTAAATGACGATATAACTCGATCATTAAGGCTTGGCAGAAACGCATAATTTCGCCTTCAGACTTACCTTTAGGGTCAAAGTCTGAACCACCTTTACCACCGCCCATTGGCAATGTGGTCAAAGCATTTTTAAAGGTTTGTTCAAAACCTAAGAATTTTAAAATTGAAAGGTTCACTGATGGGTGGAAACGCATACCACCTTTAAATGGACCAATTGCTGAGTTGTACTGTACACGGAATGCACGGTTTACGTGGGTTTGACCTTGGTCATCTACCCAAGAAACGCGGAACTGAATTGCACGCTCAGGCTCAACCAAACGCTCAAGCAAACCATGTGCTGCATATTGAGGGTTCTTTTCAATGAACGGCCAAAGGCTGGTCATTACTTCTTCTACAGCTTGTAGAAACTCTGGTTGATGTGCATCACGTGTTTTAACGTAATCTAGGAATTCGTTAAGGCTGTTGTATTTCAACGCTTAATCCTCAGCAGAAAATGGATCAAAATTGGTCAAAATTTCAATCAATGATATATTTTGGCGCAAAATATTAAATATCTTTTGTTAACAATCTACAATAGTTTTTTTCAAAAAACTTTAAAACATTTGTATTTTCATAAATTTAACTTATTTTTTAGCGTGTTAAGCCCATAAGTTAATGTAACAAATTAATTCATAGTTTTGAGCATTTTTGCCCAAAAAGCTAGCAATTGTTGTTCTTAATTTGCGCACAAGCCTAAAAGCAAAAATCGTGCTAAAATCATCGACCTAGAATTTCCCCCTAGCCTTATCTTCCGTTTTTCTGCTGCTGTTTAAAGTGGCATTGGTTTGTCCATGAATTCGCAAATTGCTCTGATTCAAAATATTGATGCGCTACTCCCTCAAACTCAATGTGGCTTATGTGGTCACCGTGATGGCTGTTTACCCTACGCCAAAGCGATTGCAGAAGGCGAAGCGGCCAATAAATGCGTACCCGGTGGACAACCTGTTGCAGATGCACTAGCAAACTTACTGCAACGCCCTGTATTGACCGCAGAAGCCAGTGTTTGGCCTGTGCAGGCAGATGGACGCCCACAGCGTATGAAAGCCCTAATTCGTGAAGATGAGTGCATTGGTTGTACCAAATGTATTAATGCCTGCCCTGTCGATGCCATTTTAGGCTCAGGCAAACTCATGCACAGCATTTTGACTGATTTATGTACGGGCTGTGAATTGTGTATTCCGCCTTGCCCTGTCGATTGCATTGACTTGGTAGAAGATACACAACCCCTGCTTTCTGATAGCGCACGAGTGGCAGAACAGAATGATTTACGCCAACGCTACTACGCCCACATACAACGTGAAGAACAACGTCGTCTGCACCGTAAAGGCCCTGTGGTACGTGCAGAAATTGATACCGAACTGTTTGCTCAATTTTCTGCACAAGCCGATGCTGCTGTGCCTGTGATTGAATTGCCTGTGCAAAAAAATGAACAGATTTCCACTGCCGATGCACAAACCACCATCGAACTGGCAAAATTACGCACACAAATTAAAAAACTCGAAAAACAACTCAGTGTGCGTGACGATGAGAAAAAACGGCTATTACTAACCAATTTACAACAACAGTTACGTGAATTAGGAGCATAAACATGCCCGAAAGAAATACACGTCTGACCAATAAAGCGGTCAAAACAACGGCTGCCAAAAGCACCACGCTCAAAGAAAAGCTGTCTAAAAATATGACCAAAAAGCAAATTCAGACTTTTTTTGAGCGCTTACGTGAACAACGCCCAAATCCGACCACTGAACTGAATTTTTCCAATCCATTTGAATTGCTGATTGCGGTGACCTTATCTGCACAAGCGACCGATGTCAGCGTCAATAAAGCCACCGACAAACTGTTTCCTGTTGCCAATACGCCCGAAGCGATTTATGCCTTAGGTGTGGAAGGTTTAAAGGAATATATTAAAACCATCGGGTTGTATAATTCCAAAGCAGAAAATGTCATTAAAACCTGCAAAATTCTCATCGAAAAACACGGCAGCATCGTGCCTGATAATCGTGCCGATTTAGAAGCCTTGCCTGGCGTGGGACGTAAAACTGCCAATGTGGTCTTAAATACCGCGTTTGGACAGCCAACCATGGCGGTCGATACACATATTTTCCGCTTAGGTAACCGTACAGGTTTAGCTGTAGGTAAAAATGTTTTAGAAGTCGAACACCGTTTAATTAAAGTCATTCCTAAAGAGTTTTTAATTGACTCGCATCACTGGCTAATTTTACATGGCCGTTATTGTTGTATTGCGCGTAAGCCTAAATGCGCTGAATGTGTGGTGTCAGATGTGTGTAACTGGCCTGATCGCTTTGAATTTGGTGCACATCGTCATACTACGCTGCATGAAATTCATCACGCGCCCATATCTAAGTAAGTGCTTCGGTAGAGTTTTGCAAAGTGATCTAAGCTTATTGATGACAAGCTAGATCATCAAAGCAATGTGGATTATCCAAAATCGTGTGGATAACTGTGCAATCTATACACAAGATTGTGCAGAGATGATTTATTTATTCTGAGAATCTTCAGACTGACGTTGTTGTTCTTGCTGTTGTTTAAGTTTCGGATGTAATTGATAGTGCTTACCTGATTTTTTTTCAGCCGAATTCTGAGCTTGTGTGTTGCGCAATAACTTATAGCTCACAAAAACAAGAAAGCCTAAAACGGCAATACTTGCCAATAACATGATGATCACAGCAGCATGTTGCAAAGCACTCTCCCAAACTGACACAAATAAAAAGAGCCCTAATATGAATCAGGACTCTTTTAAAGTCAAAACAAGCAGCCTGTTTAAACGATTTTATTTTCTTTTAAACAGACTTGGTCTAAAACCTAGACTTATTTTGCTTGGTCTAAAATAGCAAACAAATCTGCTTGAACTTCTTCAATTGGACGAAGACCATTCAATTTGTTATAGCTTGGTGCATTTTCACCAGAAGCAGCACGACCTTGATAGAAGCCAACCAATTGCTCAGTTTCTGAGTGATACGCTTTTAAACGCTTACGAATGGTTTCTTCTTGGTCATCTGGACGTTGAACCAAATCTTCGCCAGTTTCGTCATCTTTACCTTCCACTTTTGGTGGGTTGTAAACAAGATGATAAATACGACCAGATGCAGGGTGCTGACGACGACCAGACAAACGCTGTACGATTTCTTCGTCTGCAACATCAATTTCAATCACGTGGTCGATATTGATGCCTTCACTTTCCAAAGCTTCAGCTTGTGGAATAGTGCGAGGGAAACCATCAAAAATACAACCATTCACGCAATCTGGCTGCGCAATACGCTCTTTCACTAAGCCAATGATCAGTTCATCAGATACCAAACCGCCACCGTCCATGACGCTTTTGGCTTGTAGACCTAATTCAGTACCTTCACGAATTGCAGCACGGAGCATATCACCGGTTGAAATTTGTGGGATATTGTAGCGCTTACAGATCAACTGAGCTTGTGTACCTTTACCTGCTCCAGGTGGTCCGAGTAAGATAATGCGCATAAAAAAACATCCTCATTTTAACAATGTATTTGACACTCGTTGCATATCAGAGCCATCGCCCTTTACGCAGCCAGCATCCTCTTATAAGAAAGCGACAAACAAATGTATTAAACCAGCAATAAAACCAGTTACACCACCCAAGACAATTAAAATCCACTCATCTTCCTGAAAGGCAGGACGCAAGAGATTCTGGAATTCTTTTGGCGTCAGTTCACGAATACGATCTCTGAACATTTGATAAATTTTCTGTGCACGGCTCGCATTAAAGGCAGGGTCGCATACAGGCACCATCGTAATTTCAATCGAACGATCAATCAAGTCAGTCTTGAGTTTGGCATACTCTTTTGGCCCCAAAGACAACTGTAAAGAGGTACGAACCAATGGTGTTTCCATAATTTCGTTGATGTGGCGTTTGACAATACGGCGGGTTTTGTCTTTTTTACTGCCATACATCATTTCAGTCATAATCGATTTTAACGTAATCAGATCTTCTGTGACTACCGTTGCAAACACATCCGAGACTTCTTCTTGGCGTTTCATGAACGCACCCTGAATATTATAAGTCCCAATGCGTGGAATCACTGGCTTAATCCATGGAAATTGACGATTTTCAGTCAATTTAAAGAACTGCGGATATTTCACGTAATGTGGTTCGACTGGGTTAAATACCATCCAAATCGCAATCCAGTTGGTCAAGAAGCCCCAAATTGCCGCCCAAAATGGAACCGTCCAGTGCCATGGTACAAGAAACCAAACAATCATTTGGAAAATACCAAAGAACATCCCAATCAATGCACTGATATGCCAAATAAAGTTAATTTCTTTTTGACCGACTTTTAGGAACATACGCACCATTAAGCGGCGATCACCTTCCATTTGGCTGACCACCATTTCACGCATATCCACCAAGGATTCAACATTCAAGGTCAGTTCAGTCACCAATTCACGCAGCACACCTGGCAATTGTTTATGCGCCTGTGCGTAAATACGGCGTTTAATCGAATACGGTAGGTTTTCCCAAAGCACAGCATTGCGGTCTAACATGACCTCATCAATTAAGTGCTCAAGTTCAAAACCCACTTGCTCACCAATAATACGCGCCATATCTTCAGGGTCCATAGCATTGAGAAACTCACGCAATGAACCTAATTTTGACAATGTGTTATCGGTAATGATGCCTGAAATACGCCCTGCTTTACGCGGTACAATCCCCTGCCATCCCACAGGAATAGGCCCAAGGTGAAAGCCCCAAAAGCTAATTGGATAGAACACCATTTTTAGTGCCATCCACACGTGCGCCCAAGTCACAAAAGCAGTCACAGGAATAATACTGAGCACGGCCCAAAAATCTGGACGATTCAAAAAAGTTTGCCACAACTGATTGACGTACTCAAGCATGCATTTTTTCCATATTTAGTTCTAATTACAAGATTCTAAAGTAGTTAAAAGTCACTATTCTGACTACAAACCCATACTGAGCGTATAGGAAAATTGTAGTCTAGGCTCAGTTTCCGCAATCACTCGCCCTTGTCGATCTTCCAATTTTTCACCTGCGCCAATGCCAACACTAAAGCTACTGATGCGTTCAGGGCTCAGTAATACATAAGCCAGATCAATGCCTGCACCTAAACGCGCTTTTTCTTCACCATCCACCCATTTAGATTCTAGGTGTCCTGCGTAAGCGCCAATATAATAACCATTTTTGTCTTTACCTGTGAGGTGGTATGGGTAACGAAAACCTGTTTGCCCACCGACTTCATGGTCACCATTTAAAAAAGCCCCCGCTTTTAGATAGGCAATGCCATAAGGATTGACCCATTCACCATTCAAATGCAGTAATTTTTGGGTAATACCCGCCCCTACATTCCAGGTTTTTGCGCTATCTGCGCTAATTTTTGCTTCAGGTAAAAAAGTAGTGTTCCCAGCAAAGCTAAAACTTGAAAAGGCAAGTAATGCCACGAAAGAATAGACTTTTGTCATTATTGTCACCAGTGTCCATTTGTTTTAATTTTAAAAACAGTCCTGTTTTCGTGTTTTGACTCTAGCAGAATTGTCAGGATTCTTATATACAGCAAATTACAATTTTGATGTCGCTAAAGTCAAAAATTAAGATTGCGCCCATCTTCTAGGTTAAATCGGGCAATTCAGTCAAACATGGTTACTCAAAATTGCCAATAGATGCGTTAGAATAGTCCAAATTCGTTCTCCCTCATTTTTGTTAAGCCAATTTTTGTATGAAACAACACTATCCGTTAAAAAATGCTCAGCAAGAGAAGCGTATTTTTCGCAATCGCATCTTTTTTTCGGTGGGTGTTGTGGTTTTTTTCTTGCTGCTGTTGGTGGCTCGTTATGCCTTTTTACAAATTAGCGGCTACGATGAATTTGCGACTGCATCAGATAAAAACCGAATTCGGCTACAACCACTCGCACCTGCACGTGGTTATATTTATGACCGCAATGGTGTGTTATTGGCAGATAACTACCCTGTGTTCTCAGCCACTTTAAGCCGTGCAGATGTTGAAGATATTGACGATACCATTGCGCGACTGACACCTGTTTTACAACTGACAGAAGAAGATATCGATCGCTTTAAAAGTCGGATTAAAACTTCACGTAAAACTGAACGTGTATCGATCAAGCTGAATTTAAATGAATCGGATATTGCCCGTTTTAGTGAAGTTAAATTTCAATTCCCTGGGGTCAATATTGAAACCCAGATGACACGTTACTATCCGCATGGTGACTTATTTGCGCACGTGATTGGTTATGTCGGGCGCATTAACGACAAAGAACTGAAAGAAATTGACAAAGATGCTTATGCAGGCACCAACTTGATTGGCAAAATTGGGGTGGAGAAATCGTATGAGCACTTGCTACATGGCGTACCCGGCAACGAATCTGTAGAAGCCGATGCACATGGTAATGTGCTGCGCAATTTAGGACGTAAAGACCCTGTACGTGGCAATGATTTGTTTTTGTCATTGGATTATGGCTTGCAAGTGGTCGCCTCTGAACAACTGGCAGAACGCCGTGGTGCAATTGTGGCACTTGACCCACGTACAGGTGAAATTTTAGCTTTAGTCTCCAGTCCGAGTTTTAACCCTAACTTATTTGTCACAGGTATTAGCCATACCGACTACTCTGCCTTACGCGATAATTTAGATCAACCACTCTATAACCGTGCAGTACAAGGTGTTTATCCACCGGGTTCTACCATTAAGCCGATGTTTGGTTTAGGCGGTATTCATTATGGCTATGTCGACTGGAAAACCGCCATTCAGGATTATGGTTATTTCACTTTACCAGGCGACAGCCACCGTTTCCGTGACCATAAAAAAACTGGGCATGGCATTGTCGATATGCACAAAGCTCAAGTCGTGTCGTGTGATACCTACTTCTATGTATTGTCGTATCGCATGGGCATTGAAAAAATGAACGACTGGATGCGTCAATTTGGCTTTAGTGAAAAAACTGGGGTCGATTTACCAAGTGAAAGCACAGGACTCTACCCAAACCCGGACTGGAAAATGCGTACGCGCAAAGCCAAATGGATGAAAGGTGAAACAATTTCCGTCAGTATTGGTCAGGGTGCATTTACCTCGACACCATTGCAATTAGCAATGGCCACCGCCATCACCGCCAACAAAGGATTTAAAGTCACACCGCACGTGTTACGTGAAAGTCGTGGCGCGAAACCATTTAAAGTTCACAATGGTACCAACGGAAAAATTGACTTTAACGGCACAGAAGAAGACTGGATTAAAATGCGTGATGCCATGGTTGATGTGATTCAATCAGGTACAGGTAAAGGGATTAAAGGCGGCTTGCAATATTCAGTTGCAGGTAAAACAGGTACAGCACAGGTTAAAAGTATTGCGCAAGGTAAACGCTATAACGAAGCCTTATTGACCGACCGTCAGCTTGACCACGGTTTATTTGTTGGCTTCGCTCCTGCCGAAAACCCTGAAATCGCAATTGCCATCATTCTAGAAAATGGTCGCGGTGGTTCTGCAGCAACGGCTTTGGCGCGTCCAATTTTAGACTATTGGTTACTGAATAAAAATAAAAAGCCAATTCGTCCATCTGCCGCACAAGTGAGTGGTGGCTTAATGACTGCAGGTTTAAAACCAAGTGAATTGCCAAGTGGTGAAGTCCCTTCATCTACTGCACCAAATACGAATAACGTGAATAATCCGAATACAGCAACCAATCACCCTGCGCTCAACCCAAATCCTTCGCAAACTACTCCGAGTTCAGCTCCAACCAATCCACCTGCAACTGCGCCAACAGCAGTTGTACCCACTAACCCAATTGAGAGCGACTAAGCCATGAAAAATCAACTACGCATTATTGGTGGAGAATGGAAACGTCGTCAGTTGGCTTTTGCTTCAATTGAGGGATTACGCCCTACGCCCGACCGAGTGCGCGAAACCTTATTCAACTGGTTAATGTGGGATGTGCAAAACGCCAAAGTGTTAGACCTCTGTTCAGGTTCGGGCGCTTTAGCTTTTGAAGCCCTGTCTCGCGGTGCGGCACACGTGGTCATGATTGAGCCAAACCGTACACAAGCACAGTTTTTACAGCAAAATTTAGAATTATTACGCGTCAATAAAAGCAAAGCACAATTAAAAGTTTCTACCGCACAACATGCTTTGGCGACACTAAAAGATCAGTTTGATTTGGTATTTTTAGACCCGCCTTATAGTTTAGATTTATGGGAAGAATTGGCAGGGTTGGCTGATCCACTCATTGCGGCACAAGGTCTGATTTATGTTGAAGCAGATCGTGATTTAAACCTGTTAAAATTACCGCAGACTTGGCAAAAAGTTAAAGAGAGCAAAGCGGGAACTGTACGTGCGGGCTTATACCAAAAGATTGTTGTTTAAATTTTCTCCTTAAAAGATACGCGGTAATTTTATGACTATCGACACTTTTCAAGAGTCATCTATTAATGTAATATTATAACATTACATATTGTAGTGTTTATCTTCATGAAAGTTCGTTCATCTTTAAAAAGTGCAAAATCGCGTGCCGATTGTCAAATTGTGAAACGTCGTGGCAAATTATTTGTGATTTGCAAATCCAATCCACGTTTTAAAGCAAGACAGGGATAATCCCCTGTCTTTTAGTTTTGATAGATTATTACACTGAAATAGTGTGCTTATTCTGAATAGTAACGTGTATCGACACTAAAACTTTCAGGAAATTTTGCTTGAACCTGCGCATAAAATGCCATGATTTCAGCCATATCTTTTTCAAAATCACCGGTTGGATGCACAATTTTTCCCACACCCGTTTTCTTTTTTGCGTAATCCATATACGCCAAAGCAATTGGCACACCTGCATTTAACGCAACATGATAAAAACCTGTTTTCCATTGTTCTTGACGCGCACGTGTGGCTTCAGGCGTCACCAACATCACCAATTTAGGATGGTTTTTAAATAAGTCCGTCATGAGCTGAACCATACTAGGTCGTGCTTCGCCTGGTGCTTTCGGACGACGGTCTATACCAATGCCTCCCATCGCACGGACAAATGGCCCAAACGGCAATTTCATATAGCTGTCTTTAATGGTCAAGCGAACATTAACGCCCAAAGCTTTAAGCCCTAAGCGTGCATATAAGGCATCCCAATTACTGGTATGCGGTGCAGCAATCATCACATATTGGTCTAATTCCAACGGACAATGATTGTCGATTTCCCAACCCATTAAATTTAAGCTTCGCTCAGCTAACTTTTCAAACACAACCGCATACCCCAAATAAAGTGTGCGAATTTTAGCAAGCATCGACAAATACAAAAGTCTAAAACGACGAATAAATAAACAAATACTTTATAAATGTATAAAAATTTCCTGCACTCATCTTATTTTTGTCATTCCATGCAAAATCATACTGTTTTTGCGCTTATTCATTGCTAGATTCAAGCAAGTTTAAAATGGTAAATATATAAATTTACGCACAGTTTGCTGAGTTTTTTACGGTCTAATCCGATGTAATCCTTGAAGTGAAACTTAAAACTTTAAAACATCTGGCTTGTTATGATTTGCTACAAATCTTCATTAAAAATAAGGCAAATTGGCTTTTCAGATACAAGGTGAAAGTTTAAGGTGGCAGCAAGACAAGTTTGAAGTTCAGAACATTTATGCTGAATCGTTATCCGATTGCACTCAGTACACTTAGCTTATTTTTAGTAGCTTGCGGATCAACTGATCCAAGCAGGGAATATCAATCCGCTTTGCCTTCTGAGCCACAAATTACGCCCAAAACTGAAGTTCAAAATTCAGCAACTTCATGGACAGGACAAGCTACAGGTAACTTTAGAGCCTTATTGCCTTGTGACAACTGTGAACAGCATGTGATTCATTTACGCCTGAATGATGATCAAACCTTTCAACTCAGCGACATTAAACGCTCGAAACAGCGCCAGCGCGAAAACCAAGTGGCGGGAACGATTCAAGCTGCTCAGGGCAACAATCAGCAAGACAAACAGAACCAACACCCATCGCAAAACACGGCAAATGAATGGTTGCTCAATACAGAAAATGGGCAAGCCTATGCACGTATTCAACTCACAGCGCACGGTCTTAAATTCAGTTTATACAATCAGAAAAAGACACAAAATCAGCAGAAAAATGAAACTCAGGTTTTCTTACATCCTGTAGAAAATATGCAAGTCAGTAATGCCCTGAAGCATGTCGATATTCAGGCTGAACACGTACAAAATGTTGAGGTCAAAGAATTAAACGACCCTGTGATGGCACACGATTATTTTCTGGCAATTCACAATCAATCTGATCAAGCATTACAATTACATGCCAATGACTTGGTTTTGGTCGATCAGCAATATCAAGAATATGCAGCCGTAGTCGATCCGCATTTTTTAGAACCAATTCCTGCACAACAAAAACAATGGATTAAGGTGTCTTTCCATTACCCTGCTTCTGTAGAGGCAGATGTGATCAAAATTAAATAGGTTACAGCTGCTGCATTTCATCAATGAAGGAACATCAATTTAAGGATGTTTCAAAGTTCTTTGACTATTTTAAATAGCCATAAAAAAACCCTGCATCAGCAGGGTTTTCTTTTAAACCATCAAGCGATTACGCGTTGAATTGGTTCATTGTGTTTTTAGCTTCGTCCGCTGCTTTAAGCGCGTTGTCACCAGAGAAAATTTCTTTGTGATCGTCACCGATGTCAGAACCAGCCATTGCTTGGTGTTTAACACAAGCGATACCACCGCGGATTTCTTTACGTTGTACGCCAGCAACATAAGCCAACATACCTTCAGAACCGAAGTAACCTTGAGCAAGCTCGTGAGTAGAAAGAGCAGCTGTGTGGTAAGTAGGCAGAGTGATCAAGTGGTGGAACACGCCTGCTTCACGAGAAGCGTCTGCTTGGAATGTACGTACTTTTTCGTCAGCTTCAGCAGCCAATTCAGAATCGTCGTACTCAGCGCTCATTAATTTAGCGCGGTCGTATGCAGATACGTCTTTACCTTCAGCAACCCAACGGTCGTACGCTTGTTGACGGAAGTTCAGTGTCCAGTTGAATGATGGAGAGTTGTTGTAAACAAGTTTCGCATTTGGCACAACTTCACGTACACGGTTAACCATGTGAGCGATTTCTTCTACGTTTGGAGTCGCAGTTTCGATCCAAAGAAGGTCAGCACCGTTTTGTAAGCTAGTTACACAGTCAAGTACAACGCGGTCAATTTGAGTGCCTTCACGGAACTGGTACAAGCCAGAAGCTAAACGCTTAGGACGGTGTAATTTACCATCACGCTTGATTAGGATTTCGTCTTCTTTCGCTTCAGAGATGTCAATTTCTTGAGTGTCTAAGTAGCTGATGTATTGAGAAGCGATGTCGCCTGGCTCTTTAACTACTGGGATTTTTTGAGTTAAGTCAGCGCCTTCAGAGTCAGTACGTGCAACGATGATACCGTCGTCAAGACCCATTTCTAAGAACGCATAACGTAACGCGTGGATTTTAGCGATGAAGTCTTCGTGTGGAACAGTTACTTTACCAGCTTGGTGACCACATTGTTTCGCGTCAGAAACTTGGTTTTCGATTTGAAGTGCACATGCACCCGCTTCGATCATTTTCTTAGCTAATAAGTAAGTTGCTTCTTCGTTACCGAAACCAGCGTCGATGTCCGCAATGATTGGCACAACGTGAGTTTCAAAGTTGTCGATTTGAGCAGTGATTTCAGCAGCTTTAGCAGTATCACCAGCGTCTTGTGCTTTTTTAAGTGCGCGGAACAAATCGTTTAATTCTTTTGCGTCAGCTTGACGTAAGAATGTGTAGATTTCTTCGATCAATGCAGGAACAGAAGTTTTTTCGTGCATAGATTGGTCAGGAAGTGGACCGAATTCTGAACGAAGTGCAGCAACCATCCAACCAGAAAGGTAGATATAACGGCGTTCAGTAGTACCGAAGTATTTTTTGTTCGCAATCATTTTTTGTTGCGCAACAAAACCGTGCCAGCAACCTAAAGATTGAGTGTATTTGCTTGAATCAGCATCATAAGCAGCCATATCACGACGCATAATCGCAGCTGTATATTTAGCAATATCTAAACCAGTTTTGAAACGGTTTTGCATTTGCATACGCGCAGCATCTTCAGGACTGATGTCTGCCCAAGTGTTGCCGAATTTTGCTTTTAATTCGCGGATTGCATCAATCGCTGTTTGGTATGTAGTCATGATATTGTACCCTGTAATATTATTTAGGATTTATCAATCGAAGGCTAAATCGCGCTTATGCTTGATTGCTCAGATTTAGAGCACTTCGTTACGATGAATACAGAGTAGAGTGACTGAATGAATTAATCCAATATTCTCGTGTAATTCTCGGTATTTTTTAAAAAAATGTATAGATCAAAGTCTTAATTCACAAAAACAATAAAAACACAACATATTGATTTTAAAAACCTTATTTAGAAAATCAATCAAATATCTTTGCTTACAAATTCATCTCTGTGCCGATATTTTCTGCATTAGACTTAAGTCTTGCATTTCATAAAAAATGCTTGCATTGGCGATTTCTGCCATTTTTTAGCAAAATTTTGCTGCTTTTCAGCGCAATGTAAGTGCATAAGTTTCATACAAAATAGAATCTGCTATCAGTTCTGCCAATGCTTTTAAGTGTTTTTGCATTTAAGATTAAAAAGTATAGATGCAGTACTAGGCAACCTACATTTCTTTAGGAAATAATGATGGGGCTGGCTGTTTTTATTCAGATTTTTTGCTGTTTATCTCGTCGATTTTTTCATCATAATTTATACACAAGCCTTACGGCTTATGGCATAATCCCAATAATTTAGTGATTTTATTTTCGGTATTTATTTTATGAATCTGGAGCGGGTTGATCTTAATCTATTAATTTATCTTGACGTCTTACTTCGTGAAAAAAATGTAACCCGTGCTGCAGAACAATTGGGCGTTACCCAACCTGCGATGAGTAACATTTTACGTCGTTTGCGCAATTTATTTAATGATCCCCTGCTGATTCGTTCTTCTGAAGGCATGACGCCAACTGAACGTGCCTTAGAATTACAACCGCGTATCCGCGATGCCTTATCTGACCTTTCTATGATTTTGGAGCCGCGTACTGAGTTCCGCCCTTATACTTCAAATCGTGTATTTCGGATTATGACCTCCGATTACGCAGAAGCCACATTAGTCCCACGCTTGGTTAAAGCTTTACGCTCTGAAGCACCTAATGTGGTATTAGACTTTTTAACCCCGAGTGATGTGTCTTATCGCGACATGGAACAAGGTAAAGTCGATTTGGCGATTAACCGTTTTAATGAAATTCCACAAAGTTTCCATCAGGTTTTAGTTTGGCGTGATAGTTTTTCTTGCCTGCTCAATCACAAACACCCTGCTGCCAATAACCTGAATTTAAAAAGCTACTTAGATGCACAACATATTTGGGTTTCTAAAACAGGTATGGGCGTTGGTTTTGGTGTGAATCCAGAGAAACAAGCGGGACTGGGTTGGATTGATCAAGCTTTAGAGCGTATTGGACAAAAACGTAAAATTTCGGTGTTTACCCGTCATTATCAAATGCCTGCACTACTCGCGTCTAATGTAGATTTAGTCGCAACCTTACCTACACGTATTGCGCGCTTACAAGCCAAAAGCCAAAGTTTACTGATTAAAGACCCACCATTTTATATTCCAGAATTTGAATTAAAGATGGCATGGTGTCCGTTGTTACATCATCACCCTGCACACCGTTGGTTACGCCAATTGATTTTATATGTAGCGCGCCAAATGATTGAAGAAGAAAACCGTGAGTTTTTACTGAATAACTCTCAATTTTCAGCCTATTAATTAAAAATTCACTGAACTTATTGGCACAAACGCTTATACTCAGATGAGGAATATTTCGATATTCCTCATTGTTTAATCATGATTTAATAAAGATTCAAATTGTTATATTTAAAATAATATAATCCACAGGTGGATTCGTGAGCCTCTTCCAGAATATTGTTATTATCCTCATCCTCATTGTCGGAGCTGGTTTTTTATCGCTGACTGAAATTGCGTTGGCTGGTGCACGTAAAGTTAAACTGAAAATTTTAGCCGAATCAGGCGATGAACGTGCTCAAAAAGTTTTAGACCTACAAGAAAACTCAGCTGACTTTTTTGCTGCCTCCCAAATTGGCTTAAATGCAGTTGCCATTTTAGGTGGTATTTTAGGTGAAGGCGCATTCCGTCCTTATTTTTACAACTTAGTTGTGCGCTTCTATCAAGGACCATGGGCTGAAACGCTTAGTTTTGCCTTGTCATTTACCTTAGTGACTTCGCTGTTTATTTTATTTGCCGACCTAATGCCTAAGCGTTTGGCAATGATCGCCCCTGAAAAAATTGCGGTATCGGTGATTAATCCGATTCAAATTTTTATTCGGATATGCAAGCCTTTGGCATGGATGATTAATGCGATTGCCAACGTGCTGTTCCGTTTATTCAAAGTAAACACCACGCGCGAAGACAATATTACCTTTGATGATATTTCTGCAGTCATGGATGCAGGCGCTCAAGCAGGTGTTTTACAAAAGCAGGAACATCACTTTATCGAAAACGTGTTTGAACTCGAAGAACGTAACGTACCTTCGAGTATGACCACACGTGAAAATGTGGTGTTTTTTACCCTAAAGGAATCTGAAGCCAGTATTCGTCAAAAACTTGCAGAATATCCTTATTCCAAATTTTTGGTCTGTAGCGAAAATATTGATGATGTGATTGGTTATGTTGATGCCAAAGATATTTTGGTCAGAATCCTCAATAATCAATCTTTACTACAACTAAATGAAAGCACCATCCGTAATGTATTAACCATTCCAGATACACTCACGCTGTCTGAAGTCTTAGACCGTTTCCGCTCGACCAAAGAAAAATTTGCCGTAGTCATTAATGAATATGCGTTGGTTGTGGGCGTAATTACCCTGTCTGATATTATGATTACTGTGATGGGCGATTGGGTAACACCTATTGAAGAAGATCAGCAAATCATTAAACGTGATAACAATTCTTGGCTGATTGATGGCAGTACACCAATTGAAGACATTAAACACGCGCTGCAAATTGATGAAATGCCAGATGATGAAAATTATGAAACCATTGCAGGTTTTATGATGTATAAGCTACGTAAAATCCCGCGTCCTGCCGACTCTGTACTTTTTGATGGTTATAAATTTGAAGTGGTCGACGTCGATCATTTTAAAATTGACCAACTTTTAGTGACACGAATTGTAGAAACGCAGGAAATACAAAACAACAATGAAGCAGATGGATAGTGAGATTCCTTGTATTCGTTCAGCCTGATTGCATCTACATTTTCTCGCATTCACAAAAAAGCACCACATCAAAATGAAGTGGTGCTTTTTTAAATCTGAACTGATACTTCTGAAATTCAGCTGAATATCTATTTAATATTTGCTGATCAATTCATCCAATACCGCTTGATAGTGAATCGCAATATCTTCAGCTAGAATTTTATAGACATTGTCGAATTGCACCATCGGCCAGCCCTCTTTCCAGAAAGGAAAAATGTTGTGCAAATCATGCGTCACCACAGCATCTTCACGCACAATCGCTTGTGCAACCTGAGCCAATACTTGTGCAGTTTCTGTGCCATCAATGGCTAAATAATCAATGCCACGTGCTTTTAAAATACGTACACGGTCTTTTTTATAACGGATTTTTTTCATTTGCGCTTCGTTTAACTGCAAAGCCAAACTTACTGCTTCTACAAATTTGCTTTCGAATGACTGATTAAGTGCCACCAACGCTGCTTTATGCGCTTCCTGACGACCTGCTTTCCCACCATTACGGATAATTTCTTTTGCCTCTGTGTCTAGCTCATCACTTTTCATAGACTGCAAAATGTCGAGTATTTCGATATCACTTAATGATTCAGGAGATTGGTCAATCATGTACTGCCCTTGGACAAAAATAGCAAAACGCTATTTTCGCACAATTTAGCTAAAAGCTCGACACATTCCGAAGCAATTGTTCACACAAGGCAGTGCTGCACCTATTACAGTGCAGCAGTTTAAAATTGATCTTTCAGCTTTGATCATCCTTGTTTATTTTAAATTTCTTATTGTTCCCTTAGTTTTTCTCCTGAATTTTACCGTCTATTTAAAACCCGTTATTTCAAATGAATAATCCAATAAATAACAGGTTTAACTTTTCAACTCACTTGTACTTTTTAGTAAAAAATAATTAACAGGTTGCTCTTTACACTTAATACAAGTTTTCGCGTTTATCATGATCGAGGCGGTCAATATAGCGTTCTAAATGTAGCATCGCATGATACATTTTATTTAAGTTCCGAACATTGATTTGCTGACGAACAATATTTTTGTGTAACCGTTTTAATGCACGTAGACTGTGTTTTGGCGTATATGCAGATAAAATTTTCATAAGCCTGCTCTCTCTATCAAATTATTTTACATGAACCGTTTTGTTATCTTGAGAATGAATTCAATGAATATAAAGATAAGCTCTATTATTGACAGGGTGTGTCCTACACCTCCTTAATATTTGACTATTTGGAAAAATTTTATTGTGTTAAATTGTAGTTTAAAGGAATATTTATGTAATTATGATTAAAATAATTGCTAAAAAAGATTCAAAAAATCTTTGTTAAAATCTTCTATAAAAATATGCATAAAAAAACTGACACTCGGTCAGTTTTTTATGCGGGCTGATATAAAATTTTGAGTTTTTAAATCACTTCGACCACTACTTTGCCCACATGCTCACCTGTATCCATTTCGGCATGTGCTTGTTGAATTTGATCAAACTGGAAAGTTTTATAAATCATTGGCAAACATTCGCCTTTTGCTAACAATGGCCAAACAATCTCTTGCAAGCCTTTGGTAATTTCAGCTTTTTCTGCAGTATTGCGGGCGCGCATAGTCGAACCAGTAATGGTAAGACGCTTCATCATAATTTGACCAAGTTTCACTTCTTTGGCTTTTGCACCACCCAAGAATGCGATATACACCAAGCGACCATCACGACGTAATAAATTTAAATTACGTTCCAAATACGGCGCACCAACAATATCTAAAATGACATCAACCCCAGCATTGTCTGTCACTTCGTTAATCACTTGTTCAAAATCTTGTGTCTTGTAATTAATTGCTGTGGTGAGGTGTGAAATTGCCTGTACTTTTTCATCTGAACCTACAGTTGCAAAGGTTTTTAAACCTAAGGCTTTGCACAACATTAAAGCAGTTGTACCAATACCACTGGTTCCGCCATGAATTAGTGCCGTTTCACCTGCTTTGGCTTTGCCCATTTGGAATACATTGGCCCACACAGTAAAAAACGTTTCAGGTATCGCAGCGGCTTGTACAAAACTGACACCTGTTGGAATTGTCAAAGTCTGGCTTTCTGGTACAACACAATATTCTGCATAACCACCACCATTGGTTAAGCCACACACTGCATCACCAACTTTAAATTGGCTAACATCTGCACCCACAGCAACTACTTCACCTGCTACTTCTAAACCTGGCACTGGCGTCACGCCTTTAGGCATAGGATACAGACCCTGACGCTGTAAAATATCAGGACGATTCAAACCAAAAGCATGTACTTTGACCAAAACCTCATTGGCTTGTGGCTCAGGTATTGCAACCGTTTCATAGGCTAATTTTTCTGGGCCACCTGGTTCTGTAATAATAATCTGCTGCATTGTGTTTTGTGTCATGGCAAATCCCTGATTGTTTGATGCTGATATGAATTCTGACTATTTGAACTTGACATCCTCCCCGACCTAAAGGACGGAGATTCCTACTGCTAGACGCTCATGCCCGAGCGCAAGAATATTCAGTGCGGAATTTACATCCCGATCATGGAGCGTACCGCACTCCACACACTGCCATT
>NZ_JAYFSK010000026.1:0-35744 GCF_041464035.1 Acinetobacter sp. AL9
TAGCAACAGGAGGTGTTGCTGAATATATATCCATGTTCATGGATTAAGTCCCCACTTGTTTTTAGGTGGGAACTAAATTAAGGCTTATAGGATCGCTTGGTAAGGCTGTGTTAGCCGGATGCTTACGGAAGAACTCGAAAGTAGCTTTGAATAGCCATACCGATGAGATTTTAACGCTATGCTAAATAGGGTTAAATCTCATCATATTTCGTAGAATATGCATTGTGTATGTTCCATACTTATAAGACACATTCGTAATAGTTTTAATCTTTAGTTTATCTTCACAATAACCACGCAAAGAAATTTAAGTCACTCTCTGCGTTTGTTTATTTTTACTTATCAATCTTGCACCACAGCATAGTTGTATGACACCCCCCACCCTGAATAAAAGTAAGACAGCATAGCTACCAAGCAAGAAGTTTTGAATTTAAAACTCAGTGTGATTTTTAAATTCAAAATCTACAATTTAAATTTAAAAGCAAAAAACTTAGTTATCCACAACTCAAACTAACTGTTATTTTAAATTCAAAACTCTAATTAAAGCCAAATCAATCCATTCTTTCATGGTTATTTTGAGTCATTGAATCTCAGTGATTCACAGAAAATCGCTGCTACTCGGCAGTAATTTTTGCTTTGCTAATACATAATTCTTGTATTTTCCAGCCCTGAATATAGCGCCAGATTTCTTGAATATACCCTTGATCATCCGCCAAACCAATTTGAATCCGACAGTTAACCTGCTCACGATCAAACTCATATTCTTCTAATTCAACATTCGGTTTGATCGGTTTCCAGACACCATTATTCACTGCATGCTGAATGTTGGCATAACGTGTTTCACGATTTTCCACACGTGATTCTGCCGTATAAACGACTTTAAAATCTTCATCTTCATAGTGTGCTAACAGCTCCACATTGCCAGTAAAAAAAGCATTCACCCATGCATCACGTGCTTGTTCTAATTGATTATCCATCTTAATGATTCTCCTATATTTTTGGCTTAATGTAGCTCAGCATGACAGAACAATAAGTCAGTTTTATAAAAGTTATTTGGATGAATCACGACAACAACAAAAGCCAAACATAAAAAAGCACTCCGTAGAGCGCTTATGGTTATGCGGATGATTTGGACGAATTAAGCGTCAATATCTGCATTTAAGGCATTTTCTTCAATAAAGGCACGACGTGGTTCTACATCATCGCCCATTAAGCAAGAGAACATGCGGTCTGCTTCAATGGCATCATCAATGGTGACTTGCAACATATTGCGGTTTTCTGGGTCCATCGTGGTTTCCCAAAGTTGTTCCGCATTCATCTCACCCAAACCTTTATAGCGCTGAATCATCATGCCGCGACGCGAGTCCTGCAAAATGTGTTGCCACACTTGATGGAAATTGTTGACCGTAATTTTACGTTCGCCTTTTTCCAAATACGCACCTTCTTCAAGCAGCGTAAACCAGCTTTTTGAATTTTTCAGCAAACGTGCATATTCAGCTGAACCCAGCAAACCTGTGTCTAGCAAATAGGTATGTGGCAAGTTGTGCACATATACCGTGATTCGTGGCCAATACGTTGCAGATTTTTGACCATCCGCATCTTCTTTTTCAAACTGTTCGATGCTTAATTCAGGACGCAAACTTGGTTGTAATCGTTCAATGCTTTGACGTAATTGCTCGCCCCATTGTTGTACATACGCCTGATCTGCTGCTTGATCAATTTTAAAGGCATCTAATTCTAATAAACCATCCAACAGACTTGCAGGATAACGCAGCGTTAAACGGCTCAAACTCTTTTGTGAAGTTTGATAATCAGCAATGACTTTGGCTAAAGCCTCACCACGAATTGCAGGTGCATCAGCACTCACATGCAGCTCCAATTCATCAATCGCATTAGAAATTAAATAGGTTTCTAAAGCATCGTTATCTTTGATGTATTGTTCCTGCTTGCCTTTTTTCAGCTTATACAATGGTGGCTGTGCGATATAAATATGACCACGCTCAACCAATTCTGGCATTTGACGGAAGAAGAAGGTCAATAGCAAGGTACGAATGTGTGAACCATCTACGTCAGCATCGGTCATGATGATGATTTTGTGATAACGCAGTTTGTCTGGGTTATATTCTTCACGACCAATACCACAGCCCAAAGCGGTAATTAAAGTACCTACTTCTGCCGATGAAATCATCTTGTCAAAACGGGCACGTTCCACGTTCAGGATTTTACCTTTCAGTGGCAAAATTGCCTGCATTTTACGGTTACGACCTTGTTTAGCCGAACCACCTGCAGAGTCACCCTCGACTAGATATAATTCAGATAATGCAGGGTCTTTTTCCTGACAGTCAGCCAATTTACCAGGCAAACCTGCAATATCCAAAGCACTCTTGCGGCGCGTCATTTCACGGGCTTTACGCGCCGCATCACGGGCACGCGCTGCATCAATAATTTTACCCGCAATGGATTTTGCCGCTTGTGGATTTTCCAATAAATATTCAGAGAAAGATTTATTCATGGCCTGCTCAACAGCAGGTTTCACTTCACTCGATACCAATTTTTCTTTGGTCTGTGATGAGAATTTTGGATCTGGCACTTTGACCGACACAATCGCGGTTAAACCTTCACGTGCATCATCACCCGACACCACGACTTTTTCTTTTTTCAGGATATTTTCGCTTTCCATGTAGTTGTTTAACCCACGGGTTAGCGCAGCACGGAAGCCTGCCAAGTGCGTTCCACCGTCTTTTTGTGGAATGTTATTGGTAAAGCAACGTACGTTTTCCTGATAGGAATCATTCCACTGCAAAGCAACTTCTACGGTAATTCCGTTTTCAGCCTGTGTCGTGAAATGGAAAATTTCATTCAGATGGGTTTTGCCTGCATTGATATATTTTACAAATTCAGACAAACCACCTTCATAGTCAAAAATATGTTCTAAATTGACACGTTCATCACGCAATACAATACGCACGCCCGCGTTTAAGAAAGACAATTCACGCAATCGGCGTGCCAAAATATCCACATTAAAAATGGTTTGGCTAAAGGTTTCAGCACTTGGCCAAAAACGCACAGTCGTACCTGATTGCTCAGTGTCGCCCACTACTTTTAAAGGATATTGTGGATCACCATGGCGGTATTCCTGTTGGTGAATTTGACCCGCGCGTTTAATCGTTAATTCAAGTTTACTCGATAAAGCATTGACCACCGACACACCAACGCCGTGCAAACCGCCCGACACTTTATAACTGTTGTCATCAAACTTACCACCTGCGTGCAGAATGGTCAGAATGACCTCTGCTGCAGAGACACCTTCTTCAGGGTGAATATCGGTTGGGATACCACGACCATTGTCAGATACGCTGACAGATTCATCTTCATGGATAGTCACCAAAATTTCATCACAATGACCCGCCAAAGCTTCATCAATAGCGTTATCGACTACCTCGAACACCATGTGATGCAAACCTGTACCATCATCTGTATCACCGATATACATGCCTGGGCGTTTACGAACAGCATCTAGGCCACGCAATACTTTGATACTAGAGGAATCATAAGCCTTTTCATTGGTTTGTTCTGTAGTAGAGACAGATTGATCTTCTGAACTCATGGTTTCTCCCTAGTGAAAAATAGGTCTATCCAAAGATAAAAAAATTATTGCTCAACAGCCTGCACCGTTCCGTGATCGACCTGAAATAAGCGATAAGGAATCGACAACGCTTGTAAGTGTTGTTGCACGGATTGATGATCTAAAGTGGTAATAAAAACTTGACTACCCAATTGGCTTAATCGTTCAATTAAACGTTGTTGTGCGCTTAAATCTAATTCTGCTGTCAGATCATCTAATAATACCACAGTTTCCTTATTAGACGCATGCAGCATTGCAATCTGTGACAGTTTTAATGCCATAATCAATAGCTTTTTCTGCCCACGTGACAGCACCACATCGGCATCACCCATTGGGGTTTTTAAGCGTAAATCGGCGCGGTGTGGCCCATATTCGGTATAGCGACGTTCCACATCTTTTTGATGATAATTGCACAGATCATTCAACAAGCCTGTTTCGGTATGAAAGCCTGCGCTGTATTCCAGACTAATGTGTAAATCAGGCAATAAATACTGTAAATCTTGTGCAAAAAATTGCTGCCATTGTTCCACCGTTCCCAAACGCTGCCGATGCAAAATCTCACCATAATCACTGAGCATTTTGTTCCACGGTTCCAAGTCCGACAGACTTAAATGTCGCTGTGATTTAAGCAAACTATTACGTTGTTTTAAGGCACGTGAATAATATTGCCAAGCGTGATAAAACTCTGGTTCCACGTGGAACATCAACCAGTCCAACAGTTGCCGTCGTGGTTTTGCACCATGGTCAATAATATCGGTACTGAGTGGATCAATATGTTGTAAAGGCAGAATTTTAGCCAATTGCCCTTGGGTTGCAACAGGGTCGCCATTGACCTTAATCAACTGCTCACCCGATGCCATTTTTTGCATGCCAATTTTTTCAGTCAATGACTGAGCAAATACAATCGCATCTTGGCTACTGTTCTGAATGTAATTTTTAGGAATATGGGTGCGAAAAGAACGCCCTGTCGCCAATAAATGAATCGCTTCTAAAATCGAGGTTTTACCCGAACCATTTTGCCCATAAAAGACGTTAAACGGCTGCAACTCATGAAGTGCAACCGCTTTTAAGTTCCGAACACGCTCGATATGTAAACGCGTAATATGCATGATTCAGCTAGATTTAATCTTGAAATAAACCGCTCACTTAAACACGCATTGGCATCACAACATAGGTTTGATCTTGATGTGCTGGATCTTGTACCAATACCGATTGATTGGCTTCGGTCATGGTCATCGATACATCATCGCCATCCAATGCCCCTAATACGTCCAATAAATACTGTGCGTTAAATGACATTTCTAACGGCGAATCGGCATATTGAATCGCTAAATCTTCAATTGCTTCATCTTGTTCTGGGTTATTGGCACGTAATTGCAAGGTGTCCGCACTAAAATTCAGGAATACGCCACGCAATTTTTCATTACTTAAAATCGCCACACGCTGTAAAGATTGTTTAAATACATCATGCGCGATCAGCACGTTTTTATCACCACCACGTGGAATCACACGGCGATAATCTGGGAACTTACCATCAATTAATTTAGTGGTAAAACGCACGGTAATTTCTGCTTGTTCTTTGTCACGGCTTGGGGTGCGAATGGTCACATTCAGCAATTCACGCCCAATTAAAAGTGCCAGTTGTTCATCTTCAATGCTCAGCAAACGCTGCAATTCAGCCACAGCTTTACGCGGCACAATGGCTTGAATTAATTGAGTAGCTGTCGAAGATGCCGCTGTTTCACACAAGGCCAAACGGTGACCATCTGTGGTCACAGCACGTAATTGGTTTTCATCAATTTCTAACAAAGTACCCGTTAAATAAAAGCGTACATCCTGCACTGCCATCGCAAACGCAGTTTTTTCAAACAAACGCTTCAGCTCACGCTCAGTAACCGTCACTTGCGTACCTTGAGCATTTTCTGTAGCCAATAATGGATAATCTTCCGCAGGCAAAGTACCTAATACAAAGCGGCTATTGCCCGATTTTAAAATACAGCGCTGATCTTCAGTGATTTGCAAATCAATCAAAGCTGCGCTTGGTAAAGATTTACAAATATCCATCAGTTTACGTGCAGGCACTGTAGTTTCCCCTGCCTGTAAACATGCCCCTTCAGTCAGATTCGTACTGGCAACCAATTCCACTTCCAAGTCCGAACCAGTAATGGTTAAGGCTTGCTCAGTCACCTGAACTTTGACATTGGATAAAATATTTAAGGTATGGCGACGTTCAACCGCTCCTACGACATGTGACAGAACATTCAGTAAGCTTTCTTTCGCGATTTTTAAACGCACGGTACATTCCTCTAACAACTGAAGATTGGAGTATAAAATAGGTTTTTTAGCAGTGTACTATGCGGCAAAAGCTGCCGCATGGCAAGAACAGAATTTGAGCAAATTCGGTCAACTTTGCAACAATCGTTGCAGGTTTTTATAGTCTTCGTTAAAGATCGGATCTTCTTCGCGCAGGCTTTGTACTTTTTCGCAGGCATGCATCACGGTACTGTGATCACGGCCACCAAATGCCATACCAATTTCAGGGAAACTGTCGCCTGTCAGCTCACGTGCCAAGCCCATTGCCAACTGACGTGGACGCGCATAAATACGGGTACGTTTTGGCCCCACCAATTCTTTGAGCGGAATACGGAAATATTCACTCACGACTCGCTGAATATTTTCGGTACTGATGGTACGTGCGCGAATTGCCAAGACATCTTTTAAAGATTCACGTACCACATCTAGATCGATTGGGGTGCCTTTAAAACGGGAAATTGCCACCACTTTATTGAGTGCACCTTCAAGTTCACGCACATTAGCCACCACTTGCTGGGCAATAAATAAAGCACAGTTACGTGGTAAATCTACGGCGCTGCTTTCAGCTTTCTTTAATAAAATTTCAATTCGGGTTTCAATATCTGGCGGTTCTACCCCGACTGATAAGCCCCAAGAAAAACGTGACACCAAACGTGCATCCAATTCGGTTAATTCTTTTGGATAACGGTCTGAAGTCAAAATAATCTGTTTAGATTCATCCAATAAAGCGTTAAAGGTATAGAAAAACTCCACCAAACTGGCTTCTTTACCTGCCAATAAGTGAATGTCATCCACCAATAACAAATCTAAAGAGCGGCAGTTTTTCTTAAATTCTTCAACCTTGCCCTGCTGCAAAGAGCTGACAAAATCCTGCACAAAACTTTCTGCAGTCATGTACATCACCCGTGCATTCGGTTTGGCTTGCAACAAAGCATTGCCCACCGCTTGCATCAAGTGAGTTTTACCCAAACCTGTTGGGCCATACAAAAATAATGGGTTGTGCTGTGAAGCCCCCAATTGGGTCAATACCTTGCGACAGGTTTCCGCAGCCATTTGGTTAGAACGACCTTCCACAAATAAGGAAAAGGTAAATAACGGATTGAGTTGGCGTTTACGGCTTTTTGCAGAACTTTCTTCTTTTTCACGTTTAGGCTTGGCCACAGGCGCAGGGCTAGATTCCAGCGCAGCAGTAGTGGTAGCAGGTTGTTCACTGGCCGATAAAATTGCACCTGGACGCGAATCGACTAAAATTTCGACCTTACGCACGCGTCCCTCAGACAACTGCTCTGCCAAAATAGTAATCAATTCCAGATGATGTTCTTGAATGTAACGCGTCCAATAAGGATTAGGCGCATAAAGTTTTAATGTATCTTCAACTTCTTCTGCCACCAATGGGCGAATCCACATTGTAAAGACATTTCCAGAGAGCTCTTGTCGCAAGCGATTTAAGCAGTCCGTCCAAAGCATGTGAAACCCCTATCTAATCCATTTTTAAATTTAAAACTTCTCTCGACCGCCTGAGCGGGTCGCCATTCTAACCAAGTTATCCACATCTGTCATGACAAAATCAGCAAAATTGCTCAAAAAAGGAATCATTAAACCTGAATTTAAATTTGAAACGTGGTGTGGATAAGTTTATCCGCAAGGTGTGGATAAAATATAGCACAAAGTTATCCACATAATATTAAAATTATAGAAACACAGATATCCACAATTCAAAATTTTGTTTTATAAAAGAAAAAGTGGGTTTTCAACAGAAAAATGCGTCCCTAATAGTAATAAATTTAAATTTATAAATTTGAATTTATTTATAAGAAACGTTGCAACTGTGGATAATTCAATCTGAGTTTAAATTTAAATTCAAAACCGAAAATTTTAAAATTAAACAGAATAAGCTTGTGGATAATTATGTGAATAATACTGTTAATAACTTATTAGTCAAGCATAAACAATTACTTATCTTGTGTATACTTTAATTTGTATGATCAACCAGTCAATTGAGCGAAAACTTGTTAAAAAGAAAAATTTAGGCTTATTTTGCAAGAAACCGTGTTTTTCATTGACAGCTCAAGCAATGAGCACTAAAATCGCGGACCTTTATAGAAAGATCATTTTTGGAGTTTCGATATGAAACGTACATTTCAACCATCTGAATTAAAGCGTAAGCGCGTTCATGGTTTCCGTGCTCGTATGGCTACTAAAGCTGGTCGTCAAGTATTGGCTCGCCGTCGTGCAAAAGGTCGTCACAGCTTAACTGTTTAATACAGTCACGCTGAACCGACTCTTGGGTGTTATGACAACACTTTATGGCTTCAGCACAGAGTTGAGATTACGCTGTGCTGCCGATTATAAAGGTGTGTTTGATGGTGCGCTTTTTAAAGTGCATCAACCCCATTTCTTATTTCTTGCAAAACATTCCGAACTGCCGAATAGCCGTTTGGGTCTTGTCGTTGCAAAAAAGAAAGTGCGTCGTGCACACGAACGAAATCGAGTAAAACGACTTGCTCGCGAAAGTTTTCGCTTACACCAACAGCAATTAAATGACTTAGATATTGTGGTAATGCCCAAAGTTGGGGTAGATACGGTATCTAATGCGGAATTGCATCAGCAATTACAATTTGCTTGGCAGAAGTTACAACGTCTCGCCAAAAAGCATTCAAAAATAGCTCCCTCCCCACAAAAGTAGAGATGGCCAATGGTACTTTTACTGCATTGGTTGATACGTTTCTATCAGATCGCGATTAGTCCTTTATTGGGACCACGCTGTCGCTATATTCCAACATGTTCTCAATATTCTTTGGAAGCAGTCCATACGCATGGTGCTGTACGTGGTGTGTGGCTGGCTACAAAACGTATTTGTCGTTGTCATCCGTGGGGTGGTTCGGGCTATGATCCGGTGCCGCCAAAAGTCATTCGTTTTATTTCATTTCAGCAAATAGATTCTCAAACGCATCACATTACTGTACCCTTTCGTGATCGTTTATTGAACCAAAATCACTCTAACCACTTGGGGTAATAGATATGCAACAATGGGCCAGGTTTGCAATTCTCGGGGCCATGTTTGTCGTCGCATATTTGCTCATTTTGGCGTGGCAAAAAGATTATGGAAATGCTGAAACAGCACTGCAGCAAAAAACTGCCGTTGTTTCACATGAAGTGTCTGCAGATTTGCCGAATGCCCAAACGGCTACAGCAGCTTCTGATGTACCGCAAGCAAATATTCCTGCACAGCAAACAACCGATGCCACAGCACCTGTAAGTCAGCAGCTTATTTCAGTACAAACTGACCTTTATCATCTTTGGATCAATCCGAAAGGTGGTGATATTGTTCGTGTTGAATTACTCAATCATGACAAAAATAAAGACAGTGACGATCCTTTCGTCATGCTGGAAAGCGATGCTAAGCGCACCTATGTCGCGCAATCTGGGTTAATCGGGCTGAATGGTCCAGACAGTAGCCGTAATGGCCGCCCAAGCTATGAAATTGAAAAATCGACTTATAGCTTAGCCGATGCCAAAGAAAGCAAAAATAAAGCGGGTGAAACAGTTAAAACTTTAACTGTCCCAATGGTATATAAAACTGCCGATGGTGTAGAAATCATTAAAACCTTTAGTTTTACTGAAGGTGAATATCCTGTGCTGGTGAATCACAAAGTGATTAACCGCAGCAGCCAAAACTGGCAAGGTCAGATGTTTGGTCAGTTGAAACGTGATAATTCAGATGATCCAGGCAAGTCAGATCAAGGTATTTTTACCTTGGGTACTTTCCTTGGCGGCGCATGGGGAACACCTGAAGAACACTACAACAAGTTGAAATTTGACAATTTTAATGACGAAAAATTGAATGTCGATGCAACAGGTGGTTGGGTGGCCGTGGTTCAGCACTATTTCGTGAGTGCATGGGTTCCGGGGCAGTTAAAATTGACGCAGGCCGATGGTCAACCGTATGCAGCGAAGTTGGAATCACGTAAATCTAGCGATGAAATGAACATCATTGGTTTTACCTCGCCAACCATTAATGTCCCTGCAGGTACGGTGGCAGAAGTTGATGCGACCTTCTACTCTGGTCCAAAAATTCAGTCTGAATTGAAAGATTTGGCGACAGGTTTGAACCAAACTGTGGATTATGGCTGGTTATGGCCAATTGCAAAATTATTGTTTATTGGTTTGCAATTCTTCCATGGTTTAGTGGGCAACTGGGGTTGGTCAATCATCTTATTAACCGTTCTTGTCAAACTGATTCTTTGGCCGTTATCGTCTAAGAGCTATCGTTCTATGGCGAAAATGCGTGTGATTGCACCAGAAATGCAGCGCATGAAAGAAGAATTTGGCGAAGACCGTATGCGTTTCTCGCAAGAAATGATGGCACTTTATAAACGTGAACAAGTGAATCCACTGTCAGGTTGTTTGCCATTGTTACTACAAATGCCAATTTTCCTTGCCTTGTACTGGGTATTGATGGAATCGGTAGAGTTACGCCATGCACCGTGGTTAGGTTGGATTCAAGACTTATCGGCAATGGACCCTTGGTTTATCTTGCCATTGTTGATGGGTGTGACCATGTATGTTCAACAAATGTTGAACCCACAGCCAACAGATCCAATGCAGGCAAAAATCTTCCGCATTATGCCTGTGGTATTTACCGTATTCTTATTGTTCTTCCCTGCAGGTCTAGTTCTGTACTGGATTGTCAACAACTTGATTACGATTTTGCAGCAAAGCTTGATCAACAAAAGTGTTGAAAAAGACCGCGCTAAACGAGAAGAGGCAACTCCAGTCAATTAAGTATGGCTGAGCTGCTGAATAAATCCGCTTAAGATGGTAATCTTAGGCGGATTTTTCTTTGCATATATTTTGAAAGTTTTAGGTGAATTTTATGTATAACCGCAGCACCATTGCCGCAATCGCGACTCCACCTGGCCGTGGTGGTGTGGGGGTGATTCGCCTGTCGGGACCAAAAGCCTATGCGATTGCCGCAGCATTGACCCAAAAAGACTTACCCAAAGCGCGTTATGCAGGTTTTCGCCAGTTTTACGATGCAGCCAATGAAGTCATGGATGAAGGTTTGGTGATTTGTTTCCCCAATCCTCATTCATTTACTGGCGAAGATGTGGTGGAACTACAAGGGCATGGTGGCCCAGTGATTCAAAATGCGCTGTTGGCACGTTTACTGGAACTCGGTGCAACGGCTGCCAAAGCGGGTGAATTTTCGATGCGCGCCTTTGAAAATGGCAAGCTAGATTTGGTACAGGCCGAAGCCATTGCCGATTTAATTGATGCCACTTCACAAGCCGCTGCGCGTTCTGCTCTACGTTCCCTGCAAGGGGCTTTTTCCACCAAAGTGAATACCGTGCTGGAACAGTTAATTCATTTACGTCTGCATGTTGAAGCTGCTATTGATTTTCCTGAAGAAGAAATTGACTTTTTGGCCGATGGGAAAATCCTTAATTTGCTAGATGAAGTGGCTGCTTCGGTGACTGCTGTGCAACAATCTGCGCGTCAGGGACAATTGTTGCGTGAAGGTCTGCAGGTGGTGATTGCGGGCAAACCGAATGCAGGTAAATCTTCCTTACTCAATGCCTTGGCGGGTATTGAACGTGCGATTGTGACCGATATTGCAGGGACTACTCGTGACGTATTGCATGAAAAAATTACCCTGAATGGCTTACCAATTACCCTGACTGATACTGCAGGCTTGCGTGAAACAGGGGATATTGTGGAACAGGAAGGGATTCGCCGTGCAATTAAAGAAATTGAACAGGCAGATTTATTGTTATTGGTCTATGACTTGAGCCAAAACGAAGATCCGTTGCAATTGGCACAGCATTATTTTGCTGAACATATTGAACCGAAGCGTTTGATGTTGATTGGCAATAAATGTGATTTAACTGGTGTACAAGCTGCAATTTCAGATTTTAAAGGGTTTAGACATATTACTGTGTCGGCCAAACAAGAAACAGGTGTTCAATCGCTCATAGAGGCGATTACAGCGCATGCAGGCTTTCAGCCTGAAGAAGATACCTTTATTGCACGTACCCGTCATTTAGACGCAATGAAGCGCACGCAGCAGTATTTGGCTGAAGCACGTGAGCAGTTGGTGGTCTATCATGCGGGGGAATTAGTGGCTGAGTCGTTACGTCTTGCGCAGAATGCTTTGGGTGAGATTACAGGTGATTTTTCTGCAGATGATTTGTTGGGTAAGATTTTTGGATCGTTTTGTATTGGGAAATGATTTTTAGCGATTACTTCCTGATTTGATATGAAAATAGCATTAAGTTTTAGTGGCTTAGTGCTTTTTTATTATCCTATTTTAGGTTGGTCAGCTGATAAAAATCAGCCTATTTGATAATGTTTAGTGTCTCTTTTGTTACAAACCCGATTTAACCCATGTCATGTTTAAACATTTCAATTTACCTTTATGAAAACCCATCAATAATCACGCAAGTCTTTTTAAACCGCAGCATTTAAAGCTATGATGAGAAAATAATCAAAGATTGGCGCTCAATTCAATCCTAAATGCACGAGATGAAATCTCTGATGGAGGTTTTTTGGATGTTTGAACTGGCTTTTTTACGTGAAATACTCATTTCTTCGGTTCATTTTCTGCAATTGTCACTCGAAGCCATTTCTGTGATTTGTGTGGTGATTGGTCTAGTTAAAACTTTATGGGTGCTGGTTCGGTTAAAATCGGGGCGTACTGCACGTTATTGTTTTGGGGATTGGCTTGCGACGGCGCTTGAATTTCAGTTGGCTGCAGATATTTTAGCCACCACGGTAGATCCAGATTTAGATAGCCTAATTAAATTGGCGATCATTGCAGTGATTCGAACCTTTTTGAATTACTTCCTGACCAAAGAGTTAGAACATCAAGCCCTTAATGAAAAATAATGGCTATTGAGTTTGAGATCAAAACAGAAGACATAGTCCCATTCATCTACAAGGTTTGAATAAACTCAGCTGATTCAAACCTTGTCCTGATTTTAACGTTTAGTTTAGGTAAAAACTCATCCTAAAACAGGTTTGTTCTGCAACTGGCGATACCAAATAATGATGTAGCCACACAGTAAGCAGATGGCTGCACAAAAGCTAAGTACGGCGGTGGTTAAACCGAAATGATCGGCCAAATAACCGACTGCAATAATTGGCAGAATTGTGCCTAAATAGCCCACAAATAAATAGGTCGACATCACTGCAGCGCGATTCTGTAGATTGGTCATGGCATGAATTAAGCCAAAAGCACCAATCAATGCCAACCCGTGTCCTATGCCTAGCAGCACATCACTCACAAAAAATAGAAAACTCCAATGTAAATACATGCATAAACCGAGTACCAATAAACTCAATAACAGCAAATACAGCCCATAATTTAGGCATTTTTGTGCAGGAATGGCTTTAGAAAAATACTGCACCAGCGCTGAAATCAGCAAAATACAGGTGATGGCCAAACCACTGACCAAAGGCCCGTGCCACGGAATAATCACTTGCACAAAAGAGGGAGAGAGCGAAGCAAATAAACTAAAGGCAGCAAAGGCACAGAATGCGGTTAAACCTGTAATATAAAATTCTGCATGAAAGCGTGGTTCTGGGCGTTCTAATTTTGGGGCAATCGAGAAGGCTTGTGGCGTAAATTCAGGTGGCGCTAAACGTAACAATCCAATAAAACACAGGACAGCACCCAAAATGACTGGAATATATGGGCTAAACAAAGGTGCTGCTGAAAATTGTGCCACACCGCCACCAAGCAAAGGGCCTAAGCCAAACCCGACTGCGGTAATGACTGAACTGAGCTGTGGCGCATGTGCTTTATGTGATTCGGGGATACTCCACATTAAGCCAATTAACGCCGATGTGGTCATAAGACCTGAAGCAATCCCAATCACAAAACGCCCCAAAGCAAGCCAAAGTGCATTGGTGGCAAACATCGACAGAATCAGTCCGAGGGTGATGATCACTAAACCCAATTCTAAGGTTTTTAAGAAGCCGATACTGTTGCTGGTACGCCCTAAAAAGAGCAAGGTAGCCAAACAACCGAGCATATACGCCACAAAAATAAAGGTGATATGGCTGGGTAAAAGCTGCCACAATTCCTGATAAATTGGATACAGCGGGCTTGCAAGTGCCGTGCCCATGGTGCCAATAATCAGGGCGAGGCTGATCATCACGAAAGGATGCCAAGATTGAGATTGAGTCATAAAAAACTCGATTGATGGCTAAACTCTTGAGTTTAGTCTCATATAGTGAGAAATATCACTCAGCGTAAAGACAAGCCTTGAATCTGGTCAAGCCTATTTGTGTTTAAGCATAGCGTTTTAGCAGTTTCATAAACTCTTCCAGTTCATGTTCATCAATCGCGCATTGATCACCAATCACATGATGACGCAAATGCGATTCGATTAACTCATTCATCAAACCATTGACCGCACCTTTAATAGCTGCGACTTGTTGTAAAACTTCAATACAGCCATGATCAGGATTGTGAAGTGCTTGTTCCACTGCCCCAATTTGCCCTTGTAGACGTTTGACGCGATTTAAAATTTTCTTATCTGTATGTAAATGACCCACCACATCACCTCAATTTCTATATACTCTAGGAGAGTATATTTAACAATGATTTCCCATTATGCGTCAGCAACACTCTCATCGTATGCATCCACATCAATTCGATCAAGGCAATCCGCTGGCGCAGAAAAAAATATTATATGCGGCTTTGCTGACGGCTGTCATGATGTTCTTGGAAATCTTGGGTGGTTGGATTTTTCATTCCATGGCTTTGCTAGCGGATGGCTGGCACATGAGCTCACACATGCTGGCGCTAGGCTTGGCTTATTTTACCTATCGGGCAGCACGTCATTATGCAGCAGATACACGGTTTAGTTTTGGTACATGGAAAATTGAAATTTTAGCTGGCTATAGCAGCGCCATTTTATTGTTGGTGGTGGCTGCATTTATGGCAATTCACTCTATCGAGCGTTTATTTTTTCCTGTCGATATTCAGTATAACCAAGCCATCCCAATTGCAATTTTAGGGTTATTGGTCAATTTGATTTGTGCATGGTTATTACATGAAGATGATCACCATCACCATCACCATCACCATCACCATCACCATCACCATCACCATCACCATCATGAGCATACGCATGACAGCCATGACCTGAATCAAAAAGCCGCCTTTATGCATGTGGTGGCAGATGCGGTGACTTCAATTTTTGCGATTATTGCTTTAATTGCGGGTAAATATTGGGGCTGGGATTTTCTAGATGCACTGTTAGGTATTGTTGGTTCAATTTTAGTGGCGCGTTGGGCGATAGGTTTGATGCAGGAAACAGGGAAAACATTGCTGGATGCAGAAATGGATCATCCTGTGGTGGATGAAATTCGTGAAGTGATTGCAGAGTTACCAGTCAGTGTGATGATCACAGACTTGCATGTTTGGAAAGTCGGACAGGGTAAATTTTCCTGTATTTTGGCATTGGAAACCGCACACGATTTAGACGCAGATCAAGTCCGCACCGCCCTCGCCATTCATGAAGAAATTGTGCATATTTCAGTAGAAATTAATCCGCCATCAGGCTTGAATGTTCCACGTGAAACCTAAAGCGTTGCATAGCAAAAACGAGTTGTAGCAATTGCGTAATTCTGGCTTAAAAATACTGAATTCTGTGCAGCTTTCAGCTTAGAATCAGGCTAAATTTACTTTATTTAGATGAAACACATGATTAAACAATTGAGTTTAGCTGCCTTAATGGGATTATGCAGCGCCGTGAGCATGGCCGATGTTGCAACGATTAGTAAAAATGTCAAACAACAGCATCCGCAACTGAAATTAGACAATATTCAAGCCACAGAAATGAAAGGTATTTACAGTGCCTCTATGGATGGTCAAGTGGTGTATTTGAATGAAGATGCACAACATATTTTGGCGGGTTCAATGATTCGTTTAAAGGATCAGCATAACTTAACCAAAGATTTATTGATCCAACAAAACAGTGTCGATTGGAAAAAGTTACCGTTACAAGATGCAATCAAAAGTGTGCGAGGTACGGGAAAACGTCAGATTGCGATCTTTTCTGACCCAAATTGCCCATATTGTAAACAGCTTGAGGCTGAACTGAAAAAGCTGGACAACATTACAATCTATACCTTTATTTTGCCGTTAAAAGCGCAATCTGTTGCGCCATCTAAACAGGTGTATTGTGAGAAAAACCCTGCTCTTGCTTGGGAAAACCTGATCACAAAAGCACAATTGCCTACAAGTCAAAGCAGTTGTGCCAACCCTGTGGAGCGCAACATTGTTTTAGCGCATCGTTTAGGTGTAAACGGTACGCCTGCGATTATTTTCTCGAATGGCTTTAAAGTTATGGGAGCATATCCTGCGGCACAAATTGAACAGATTTTTAAAGAATTTGGTCTTTAAGAACGGCTAATTTTTTATCTGATATTGGCAACTAAAATTGTGTAGTGTGTATCGGAGCAAACCTGAAATTTGTGATTGCGAAGTAGATATAAAAAAACCGCCTCAATTTTTAGGCGGTTTTTTTATTGAGAGAGAAGATGTTTGACTGAAAAATTACAGTCGTTAATACAGGATTTAAGCACGCGATTTTTTCATGAACGTATTATAAATAAATAGAATAATCAGCGCACCAATGATGGAGGCAATAAAGCCTGCGGCAGAACCATCACCGTACAATCCCATCATACGCCCTGCATAGGTTGCCAATAAAGACCCTGCAATCCCAAGTAAGGTGGTGACAATAAACCCTGCTTTATCATCTCCAGGATGAATCGCGCGGGCGATTAGACCTGCAATAAAACCCACCACAATTGCGACAATTAATGACCACATGAGCAGCTCCTTGTTATCTTTGTTTATGTTTTACATCATGTTTCAGACTTATCTTTGCCGAAAAATCCCAAGGAAAATAGTCGAATAATGCTACAGCATGTAGTGTTTTTGTCCTGTTAGATAGATGAAATGCAAATTTCAGCCATAAAAAAAAGTGATCTGAAACGATCACTTTTTTAAAGCGAGGCGTATTTGTTTTATAAGCCAATTTCGCCAATAAACGGAATATGACGATATTTTTGGTCATAATCCAAGCCATAACCGACAATAAACTTATCTTCAATTTCAAAGCCCATAAATTTAACTTCAAGCTTAATTTCACGGCGTGATGGCTTGCTAATTAAGGTACACAGCTCAATTGAATTTGGCTCACGGGTTTGCAAAATTTCCATCACTTTATTTAGGGTGTTGCCCGAGTCGATAATATCTTCAACCACCAAGACATCTTTACCGCGAATTTCACCATCCAAATCTTTTAAAATTTTCACATCACGCGATGACACAGTACCTCCGCCGTAGCTGGATACAGTCATAAAATCCAGTTCATGCGGCTTTTGAATGGTGCGGCATAAATCTGCCATGAACAATACAGAACCACGTAATAAGCCAATCAACACCAACTCTTTGTCGCTATTGGCATAGTGAGCATTAATTTTTTGACCAAGTTCCTGAACTTTTGTTTGGATTTCTTCTGCAGAAATCAAAACCTGCATTTCAACTGTCATGGGTAGATACCTAAAAAGCAAAAATAAAAAAGGTGTTGACCTGCAACACCCCAAAATATGCGCTAATTTTAATATATCTTGCGCGATGTTGCACATGCTTGCATGGTTAAAATAGCATCATTTTTGTGCTGAGTGAGAATCTGAGCGTAACAACAAAGCACAACCGAGTATCAGCATTGCCCATCCGATGGGTTTTATATACGAGGATTGCGCAGGTTTAGCCACCTGCTGCTGAGTTTTGATTGGGTTGGTAGTAGGCACGTTGTCCATAAATATAGGTCGCATGAATATTACGGTCATCTGCTAAAGTAATGAGGGCAAATAATGCATCTTCAAGATGTTTGGAACGTTGTTGTCGTAAGCGTTGTAAAGCGGTGGCATTTAAATCCAGCACCACAAAATCGGCTTCTTTGCCTACCTTAAAATTCCCCAGCTTATCGTCTAAGTCCAAAGCTTTGGCAGCACCTAATGTGGCGTGATACAACGCTTCAAAAGCAGAGAGTTTTGCCCCTTGCAGTTGTTGTACTTTATAGGCTTCATTGAGGATATGCAGTACATTAAACGTGGTGCCTGCGCCAATATCTGTACCTAAACCGACCTTCACCTGTCGCTCCCAAGTTTTATGCAGCGGAAATAAACCGCTGCCCAAAAATAAATTGGAGCTTGGACAAAAGGCAATTGCAGAATCGGTATGATGCAGACATTGCCATTCATGTTCTTCTAAATGCACACAATGCGCAAAAACCGAACGTGAACCTGTTAAACCATAGTGATGATAAACATCTAAATATCCATTTTGCTCTGGAAATAATTGTTTCACCCACGCAATTTCATTGTGATTTTCACTTAAATGGGTATGTACATAAACATCGGGATATTCGGCTTTGAGTTGCCCTGCCCGCGCCAGTTGCTCAGGGCTAGAAGTCGGTGCAAAACGTGGCGTAATCGCGTAGAGATTACGTCCTTTTCCATGCCATTTTTCAATCAACGCTTTAGAGTCTGTATAGCCTGAGTCTGCACTGTCACACAATGCTTCAGGTGCATGCCGATCCATCAGCACTTTACCTGCAATTAAACGCATTTGATGTTGTGCTGCCGCTTCAAACAACGCATCTACCGATTCAGGATGTACCGTACAAAACACCAAAGCTGTGGTGGTGCCATTTTTCAGTAATTCCTGCACAAAAAATTGTGCAATCTGATCTGCATAGGCTTTATCTGCAAATTGCAGTTCAGTCGGAAAAGTATAAGTATTCAGCCATTCCAGTAATTGTTCTCCATACGCGCCAATCATTTCAGTCTGTGGAAAATGAATATGGGTGTCGATGAAGCCAGGCACAATGAGATGGTCAGGATAATGATGGAACTCTGTGTTGGCGTTTAGCTTTGCCTGCCCTTCTTGCCATGAACCAAACCACTGAATTTTGCCTTGTTCGCAAATTAACAAGCCATCGTCTACATAACGGACTTGTTCTGAAATTTGATCGGCTTGGCTGGTACAGTTTTTGAAATCAAGAAAGCGACCACGAATTGCGGTGCGTTGTACAGGAGATGGCATAAATAACCTACATTTTTCATTTTTTCAAGAGATTGTACCTTAAATGCAGCTTGCAGCAGTACGATAAAATTTATCGTACGGTAAATTAAAACTTAGCGTAATGAATACAAAAAGCCTTCTCGAAAGAAGGCTTGCAACGATGATAAGGACTGTTAAATTTTATAATGTGGTTTCATTGTATTTACGACTATGTCGAATTGATAACCACGCAGTGATTGTCAGTACAAGTACAATAAAGCCGAGTGAAATCCAGATAGGCATGTGGAACACATCTAACATCAGCATTTTAAAGCCAATAAATAGCAGAATTAAACCCAGTCCATACGGCAAATAATGCATTTTAGTCGCTGCTCCTGAGAGCAAGAAAAACATGGCACGTAAGCCCAAAATAGCCATTAGATTTGCAGTGAGTACAATAAACGGATCGGTAGTCACCGCAAAAATTGCAGGGATAGAATCCACGGCAAAAATAACGTCAGATGCTTCGACCAAAATTAAAACTAAAAATAATGGCGTTGCCCAAAGTACACCATTTTGGCGAACAAAGAATTTGTCTTGTTGTAGTGTTGGGGTGATCCGCATGTGTTTGCGTAGCCATTTCAATAACGCCATATCTTCAATATTGCTGGCTTCTTGTTCTGGGCCTTTTAAGAATTTAAAGCCTGTATAAACCAAAAATGCGCCAAAAATATACAAAATCCAAGAGAATTCTTGTACGAACCAAGCCCCAATAAAAATAAAAATGGTTCTGAGAATAATTGCACCCAGTACGCCGTAGAGTAAAATTTTACGCTGTAAGCCCGATGGAATGGCGAATGCGGCGAAGATCATCATCCAAACGAATACATTATCTATCGCCAGTGATTTTTCCAGTAAATAACCCGCAAAGTATTCCATGACTTTGGTATTGGCGACTTCTAGCCCAACGCTGTGTTTAAGATACAGCCATAAACCGCCACCAAATAAAGCTGCCACACTGACCCAGGCGATACTCCAATACGCAGCGGTTTTGACTTTGACCGATTCGCCTGCTTTTTGTTTAAAGCCTAAGAGGTCGATAGCGAGCATGACTGCAACAATTGCAAAAAAGACCAGGTATAGCCATAAATTGCCGATAGATTCCATACAATCTCCACATCCGACAATTGGCCATAAAAAAACCTTGACCCGTTGTCAGATGATTTCAAAACATCTGTAACAACATGATCAAGGTCTTGCCTACATAGAGCGCACTTGAATCAACAAGTAGGTCACTATGCTCAGCGTCCGACTTTTTGCAAAGTGTAATGACGAAACGCTGACACGTTAAAGTTATATTTTAACGCTTGGAGGAGGCTACTCCCCTTGTTCAACATAATTTGGGATTAGGACGCTGCCTAAATCTGCGTAAAGAATTACATAATTTTAAGTGTTGTACAATTTATTCTGTATGGTAAATCACTTTAATTTGTACAAATTCAGCACAATATTTCGTAAAGAGTGTGGCAAATTGAAAAAATAGATTTAGTTTGATAGGTGGACTTATGCAAATTCAACATCAAGAAACCCAACGCGGTGGCGAGTTTTTTATTGAACGAGATGGTCGGCATATCGCTGAAATTACTTATCAATATCAAGATGATCACACTATTTTAGCAGATCACACTTGGGTCGATCTGACATTACGAGGTCAAGGGGTTGCCCGTCAGCTATTAGATATTTTGGTCGCCTTTGCACGTGAAAAGCAGCTAAAAATTGTACCCGTGTGCTCTTATATTGAGACGGCTTTTGAAACAGATACACAATATGCTGATGTCGTGGCTTAAAAGTCTTTCTACGTTGAAATAATCTAATGTGTTGGTATTAAAACAGCATGCAGACTTCGTCTGTCGTGCAGTCTAAAATTTTCTTGAAAATATTATAAAAGCCCAAAAAAGCCAATCCACAGCGCGTAGATTGGCTTTTTTGTAACATAGTTAAGCCAAGATTATTCGTAATTAATCATCACTTTCATGGCATTTTCATCTGAAGCATGTTTAAACACATCATAGGCTTTTTCAAATTCAGAGAATTTAAAATGGTGCGTTGCCAGTTTTTCTAAAGGTAATTTGCCTGAACAGCAGGTTTTTAACAGCATACCTGTCGTATTGGTATTCACCAAACCCGTAGTGATGGTCAGGTTTTTAATCCAGAGTTTGTTTAACTCAAAATTTACCGACTTACCATGTACGCCCACATTGGCAATATGTCCGCCCTCTTTCACGACATTTTGGCAAATATCCCAAGTGGCTTCGACACCTACAGCTTCCATGGCACAGTCTACCCCGCGACCACCTGTAATCTCTAAAATACGTTGTACTGCATCTTCTTTGGCAGAGTTAATGGTATGGGTTGCACCCAACTCTTTTGCCATCGCCAAGCGGTTATCGTCCATATCGACTGCGATAATTTGTGCAGGAGAATAGAACTGTGCGGTAAGCAGACAACCCATGCCAATTGGACCTGTACCCACAATTGCAATGGTATCACCAGGTTTAACATTGCCGTATTGCACACCAATTTCATGTGAAGTTGGCAATACATCAGACAAGAAAACCGCAACTTCTTCATTTAAACCTTCAGGCAGCAAATATAAAGAAGTGTCTGCAAATGGAGTACGGACATATTCAGCATGAGTACCATCAATCATATATCCCATGATCCAACCGCCTTCATTTTGGCAGTGTGCATAGAGTTGTTTTTGACAGTTTTCACAAGTACCACAACGGCTGACACAAGAAATAATGACCTTGTCGCCTTTTTTGAAATTTTTGACTGCCGAACCGACTTCTTCAACAATCCCGATACCTTCGTGACCTAAAATACGGCCATCAAATAGCCCTGTCTTGGCAACTGCAGTGTCTTGAATTTCTGGGTTTTTACCTTTCCAAATACCTAAGTCAGTACCGCAAATTGTAGTTTTGGTGAGACGAATCACGGCATCTGTTGGTTGTAAAATTTCTGGACGTGGGCGTTCTTCAAAACGAATATCATTGGCGCCGTGGTAGACCATGGCTTTCATTGTTTTTGACATTGTGACCATCCTTCTTAGTAATAATGATGAAAGACATCCAGCAGCCAACCTGTAGCAACCGTCATGCTCGCAGGATGTAATCTTTTTAAAGTAACAGGTCAAGATGACAAGTTCATGAGCAGTATTGTTGCTTTTAATAATTATAATATATAAATTTATAATTAATATAAAAATCCCCTATTTTTTGCCAAAAACAGGGGATTTTTTTTGAAAGAGTTTTAAATCAGTTTAAGCGATTTTAAGCCGTGTGTTGCAACGCTTGAATGAGTTTTTGATGTAAACCACCAAATCCACCATTTGACATAATCACCACTGCATCGCCCTCACCTGCTTGGCTCACGATTTTTTGAATAATTTCATCCAAAGTATTGGCCACCACTGCATGATTGCGAGCAGCCGCAACCACAGGCTGTAAATCCCAGTCTAAACCTTCAGGTTGATACCAAATCACAGCATCCGCCAAACGTGCTGAATCTGCCAAGCCCTCTTTATGACTGCCCATGCGCATGGTGTTGGAACGTGGTTCAATAATCGCCCAAAGCTTACGCTCACCCAAACGCTTACGTGCGCCGTCCAGTGTGGTTTCAATTGCGGTTGGATGGTGGGCAAAGTCATCATAGACTTCAATGCCGCGTATGGTGCCTAATAACTCCATACGGCGTTTCACCCCACCAAAATTGGACAGCGCTGCACATGCGGTTTCAATTGCAACCCCAACATGCTCTGCTGCGGCGATGGTTGCCAAGGCATTGGCGACACTGTGTTGCCCTGTCATATTCCAGCGCACTTCACCTTGTAGCACACCATTTTTCAGAACTTTAAAATGTGAACCATCTGCTGCAAGTTGTTCTGCATACAGTTCCGCTTGTGGATCTGCATTGAGCGAAGTACGTAGCACAGGTGTCCAGCAACCCATTTCTAACACTTCATCAATATGGGTTTCTGTAATTGGGGCAATAATGCGCCCTTCACTTGGGATGGTACGCACCAAATGATGGAATTGTTTTTGAATTGCGGCCAAATCATCAAAAATATCGGCATGGTCAAATTCAAGGTTATTTAAAATGGCGGTTTTAGGATGGTAATGTACGAACTTGGAGCGTTTATCAAAAAACGCAGAGTCGTATTCATCGGCTTCGACACAGAAATACTTGCCTGCACCCAAACGTGCACTTTCACTAAAGCCTAAAGGAACGCCGCCAATTAAAAAGCCCGGTTCTAAGCCTGCCTGATCCAATACCCACGCCAACATGGTGGTGGTGGTGGTTTTGCCGTGCGTGCCTGCAACGCCCAGTACGTGTTTGCCTTGCAAGACATGATCGGCCAAAAATTGCGGGCCAGAAATATACGGTAAACCTGCATTCAGCATGTATTCAACCGCATCAATCCCACGTTTCATGGCATTGCCCACAATCACTAAATCTGGATGCGGTTGTAAATGGCTGCGGTCATAACCTTGCATTAAGGTAATGCCTGCATTTTCCAGTTGAGTCGACATCGGTGGATAGACGTTTTGGTCTGAACCTGTGACGGTATGTCCTAAATCGCGGGCCAAAAGTGCCAATGAGCCCATAAATGTGCCACAAATACCCAAAATATGCAGATGCATTCCGCCTTACTCCACTGCTTTTATAGACACATCACGTATTTTTGTGCTGTTGTCGTGATTAACTTGATTTGAAGCAACGATAGCAAGGGTTTTGGCGAAAAGATAGTGATTCTTGTATCTCATTTCAGGGATTTTTCAGCGCTGAATCTGCGCCAAACGATGTAAAAAATTGCTGCTCTTGCATTTTTCATGGCAAATAGCTCGTAAAATAAAACTGAATTTTTAAGATAGTACGACACAATGTCTTCAGCATTTTTACTTTTGGTGGTTGCAAACTGTTTTATGACCTTGGCGTGGTATGGTCATCTCAAGTTTTTACCACATGATGCGCCGCTGTGGCAGGCTATTTTATTCAGTTGGGTGATCGCCCTGTTTGAATACAGTTTGATGATTCCTGCTACCCGTTTGCTGGCGCAGCATGGCTGGGCGGTAGGTCAAATGAAAATTACCCAAGAAGTTGTGACTTTATTGGTGTTTGTCCCGTTTATGATTTTTTTGTTTAAGCAACCTTTTAAACTGGATTATTTATGGGCAGCTTTATGTTTATGTGGCTGCGTATATTTTGTGTTTCGAGCATCTTAAAATGGTGCTTTTGCATGGCTTAAACAACTCGCGTAGCTGCAATGGTGTGAGCCTGTGGTTAATTATTAGAAAATAACCAGATAAAAATAATCAAAAAAGTCGGTTGAGTCGCCGTGTTCAATTTTAACAAGTCGAAAAATCAGTCTATAATGTGGAGTTCTTATTCAAGCTTGGCTTTCTCGCCTGAATTTCTCTTTCCTTAGTTTCGTTTCTGGAATATTTGTAATGAACGCGGCCGCTGCACAAGACGCTCCTCTCGTTGGAATTATCATGGGTTCTCAATCGGATTGGGCAACTCTCGAACACACTGCCAATATGCTGAAGCAGCTTGGTGTCCCATTTGAAGCGGAAGTCGTTTCTGCACACCGTACCCCAGATCGCTTATTTGAATATGCTGAACAAGCGCGTGATCGTGGCATTCAGGTGATTATTGCAGGCGCTGGTGGTGCCGCACACTTACCAGGTATGTGTGCAGCTAAAACTGATTTACCTGTTTTAGGTGTGCCAGTGAAATCTTCAATTTTAAATGGTGTCGATTCATTACTTTCAATTGTGCAAATGCCTGCGGGTATTGCGGTAGGTACATTGGCTATTGGTCCTGCGGGAGCAACCAATGCGGCAATTATGGCAGCCCAAATTTTAGGTTTAACCCGTCCAGAGATTGCACAAAATGTTGTCAATTTCCGTGCCGCGCAAACTGAGAAAGTTTCAAGCAACAATATTCCAGGTCAGGCTTAAGCGGGACAATTACTATGGATAAGACCATCGGTATTTTTGGTGGCGGTCAATTGGGTCGCATGATGGCACAAGCGGCTTTACCCTTAAATATTCAATGTACCTTTTTTGAAGCCAGTCCAGATTGCCCAGCGGCAACCTTGGGTCAGGTTTTTGCCAGCAAAAGCGAAAATAGCCTACAAGATTTTATACACAGTGCCGATGTATTCAGCCTTGAGTTTGAAAATACTCCGTTGGCTGATGTTGATGTATTGATTAAGCACAAAGACTTGCATCCACCACGTCAGGCTTTGGCAATTGCCCAAAACCGCTTGCTGGAAAAAGGCTTATTTGATGAATTGGCGATTCCTGTTGCGCCGTATAAAGCGGTCAACTCGCTGGAAAGTTTACAGGCTGCTGTAACTGAACTTGGTCTGCCAATTGTGCTAAAAACCGCAACAGGCGGCTATGATGGCAAAGGTCAGTTTGTCTTGCGCAGTGCAGATCAGATTGAACAAGCATGGGCAGAACTTGGCCCTGCAGGCAGCTTGATCGCAGAAAGTTTTGTTACTTTTTCACGTGAAGTATCTATTATTGCGGTGCGTGGTCAAAATGGTGAAGTAAAAACTTGGCCATTGGCAGAAAACCATCATCACAACGGTATTTTGTCGCATTCGATTGTCCCTGCACCAAACAGCGCTGACTTGCAGCCTGCGGCACAAGACTATATCACTCGCCTGCTCAATCACTTGAATTATGTAGGTGTGTTGACGTTAGAGCTATTTGTCACTGACAAGGGCTTGTATGCCAACGAGATGGCACCTCGTGTGCATAACTCAGGTCACTGGTCAATTGAAGGCGCGGTGTGTTCGCAGTTTGAGAACCATATTCGTGCTGTAGCAGGTTTACCGTTAGGCTCAACTGAAGTGGTACGTCCAACGGTGATGGTCAATATTATTGGTCAGCATCCCAAAACTGAAGATGTGTTGGCATTGAATGGCGCACATTTGCATTTGTACAATAAAACTGAGCGTGAAGGTCGTAAAATTGGGCATATTACTTTAATGCCGAATGATGCTGCTGAGTTGACAGATTTATGCCGCCAATTGGCAAAAATTTTGCCAAATCCATTGGCGCTCAGTGCTGATATGAGCTTGTAAATTTAAAAATGACGCCAAAGCGCTCATCACGATGAGCGCTTTTTTATGCTCTCACATTTTTTATTCTGCCCATTTTTAAGGTGTTCTACCGTTAATCTGTCTAGGATTGACGCTGTAATTTTAGGTTGATTAAGATAGATCAGGCTGAATAAGCAACCATCACCGTAGCAAAGCAATACTTAAAATAAAAATGCGCACAAGTCTGATGGGAAACAGATGATAATTATGAATTCAAAACTTTAAATTCAAATAGCGCGTTTTAAATTTAAAGCGATGCTTCAACTTTGAATTTAAATATCAGAAATGAATTTAAAGATAGATCTGCAGTTTTGAATTTAAATAAAGTAGCGGCTCTTTTGATCTTTAAATTTAAAAAGCTACTTTTAAATTCAAAGTAATACATCGTAAATATGCAGTGAATGTCGTGTTTTGTGGATAACTTGGGTTGGTTTAATTTGAATTTAAACTTTTAAATTTAAAAGTCTTATCATGTGTTGTGATTTTGAATTTAAAAATGTGAGATGCCGTACTTGTGGATAAGTGTTTTAAATTTAAAAACGAGAAAATGAATTTAAAACTGTGTAAATGAATTTAAAGTTACAGATTTTCATCTGATCTCTGTGGCTGAAGGTGTTATGGTAAAGCCAAGATTTAAATTCAAAACACATCAAAGGGTATTATGCATCGTTTCGCTGTGATTTTTGCGACAGCTGCAATGGCAGCTACTCAGGTTCAGGCAGAACTGATTATCAATGGAAAATCTGTCACCGTAACACCAACGGTCAGTACATCTGCAAATTTTCAACCACAAAACCATTTTCAAAGTTGTTTGGCCAATTTACGCAGCCAAGCCATTGCCAAAGGGGTGAGTGGCAGCAGTTATGATCGCTATACTCAAAATCTCAGCCCAGATTATTCCGTCATTGAGCGTTTAAATTACCAACCTGAATTTTCTACGCCAATCTGGGATTATCTCTCAGGCTTGGTCGATGATGAGCGCGTGCAGGCAGGACAGCAGAAATTGGCACAGCACCGTGATGTGCTCAATCGTGTTGCAGCAGCCTATGGCGTACCTGCAGAAACCGTAGTGGCGGTTTGGGGTGTAGAAAGTAACTTTGGTGCGATTTCAGGATCCTATCCATTATTGCAAGCGCTAGGTACCTTGAGCTGTGAAGGACGCCGTCAAAGCTATTTCCGAGGTGAGTTTTTTACCACCATGCGTTTATTGCAACGTGGTGATGTCACTGAATCACAATTAAAAGGCTCATGGGCAGGGGCGTTTGGGCATACTCAGTTTATGCCATCGACCTATGATGAGTTGGCGGTCGATTTTGATGGTGATGGTCGCCGTGACTTAGTATCTAGTATTCCAGATGCTTTGGCTTCCACCGCTAACTTTTTAAAACGTCGCGGCTGGCAAACAGGGCAGCCGTGGGGCTTTGAAGTCAAAGTGCCTGCAGGCATGTCTTTGAGTGGTGAAGGGCGACGCAATAAAAAATCCCTCAGCAGTTGGGTTAATCGTGGGTTGACTCGTGCAGATGGTTCGGCATTAATTCAGGGCAATTTATCGGGCAGTAGCCAGGCAGGCTTGATGGCACCTGCAGGTGCGAATGGCCCTGTATTCTTAGTGTTTAGAAACTTCGATGCCATTTATAGCTATAACGCAGCAGAAAGTTATGCCTTAGCGATTGCGCATTTATCAGATCGTTTAATGGGGCAGTCTGCATTCCGCACCGCTTGGCCAACCGATGATGCAGGTACATCCCGCGCAGAACGCCGTGAAATTCAACGCTTTTTGTTAAGTCGTGGTTATGACATTGGTGAAGTGGATGGTTTAATTGGCGACAAAACCCGTCAAGCGATTCGTCAGGAACAGACTCGACTCGGCTTGGCTGCAACAGGTCGGGCAGGGCAGCAAATTTTAAGAGCGTTTCGTAATGAAGCGGCCAAACAAATGATGCAATAAGTTGTTGCGATTGCATAAAAAAGGTCTGCAAATGTGCAGACCTTTTTAATTTTTGTCTTAAAACAGGGGATTAAGGTTCAATTTTCACTGCTTCAAGCAAATCAAAAATCACAGTCGTGACATCTTGGCTTAATTCTTTGTTATTAAAAATTTCATAAGCTGAAATGGTGATGTCGGTATCACTTGGCAGCAAACGCTGTTCTTCTTCAATCAGGTGTTCAATTGGTAATAAGGTCTGTCTAACCTCAAGATGCAAAATATCTTTGTATTCAATATTTTCATCTTCAAGTTCAATCACTTGCTCATTAAAATACGGCAATAAAATCGAGTGGAGACAAGGTTGAAGCTCAACAATATCAAAAATTTCGATATCACGGCTTTGTTCAATCGTGCTGATGTGGTCATTTACTTCAATCAGGATATGGTAGTAACTCACATGAATCTCCACAGATCGTTCAGGGTTATACAGAGCCTTCACAATAACATGAAATGAGTAAATTTGCTGCCTTTGCACGTGTAATGGATATGCAACTATCGTACAGGGTGAGGGGAGTTTTGTGTTTTAGTCACTTCAGTTTGCCAGATTGCTCAATGCCGTGCATGGAGTAAATCGAGATCGGCAGGGCGCAGTTGGAAATTCTGCAACTGCTGATCTTTTAGCATTGGATACATTAAGGCATAAGGGTCGTTATGGTGTGCTAAACCCAAAGCATGACCAAATTCATGCGCCAAAGTTAGACGTAAATCATCTTTAGATTGAAACTCATAAATCCGAATGGCCTGACCATCAAAGCTGCCTTTATCAAATAAACGTGGTTGAAAACGTGCATTAAATTGCTGGATGGATACATCAATGTCTTGATTAAGTTGATTGAGGGCATCGACTTGTTGATTGAGCTGGTTAATTTGCTGATTAAATTGCGCTATTTCGTGTTCTAAACTCCACATGTGTTGCTGGATTTCTTGTTTTTTGGCTGCAAAAATTTCCTGTTGCGAAGGATGTAGCCCACCACTTTGGTTAATTTGCTGTACTTGACGATTGTATTGTTCAAGTTGTTGTTCAAATAGCATTTTTTTTGCATCAAGTTGTTGATTTTTATCTGCAATTTCTTGTTTTAGTGCTTGAATATTTTGGTTTTGATTGTTCCAGTGTTGTTGGCGTTGTTCAATGGCTGTAAGTTGTTGTTGGCGTTGGTTTGATTCATCTTGACGTTGATCATAAATCAAGTGAATGGCGAGCTTGGCGTTCGGGTCATATACAAAATAATCTTGTCCCGTCCCTTGTTTCCAAATATGGGTGGCTTCCTGACTCAGTTGTAGTAAATCGGCATGGCTTAAGCCAAAACGCGGATCGACTTCAGCAATACGATAACGTAAGCGAGTATCTAAAGGATGTTTTAAATGATCTAGTGCAGTATTGTGTCGTGTATGAGGATGTTGAATATTTTGATAAATCAGCAAGATAGAAAACAGTATGATTGCACCCAATAGAAACAAACGCATTGCTAGCGGCATCCTTTTTTGGGTTTACTGTAGCCGAAAGTAGGGCAGAAACTCAATCTATTTGCAGTTAGAGCATCATTTTATCTATTGTACTCGGTTGAGCGTCCAATTGTCTGTGCTCTTTCATTTAAATCTTGAAGTCAGTGTATGGATATCGAAAAGAAAAACCGCGCTGCAATTGCTTGCAGCGCGGTTTTTGATGTGCGTTAAAGCGACAAATTATTTTTTATCATCTTTGACTTCAGTGAATTCAGCATCCACAACGCCATCATCGGCTTTTTGTTGACCTGCGTCACCGCCAAATGCATTTGGGTCGAAACCTTGTGCACCGCCTTGACCTTGTGCAGCTTCATACGCACGTTGCGTAATTGGCATGATGATGTTTTGCAATGCTTCAGTTTTTGCTTTGATTGCATCTACATCATTTTCTTTGGTTGTCGCTTCAAGCTCAGTGACTGCAGTTTCAATCGCAGTTTTTTCATCGGCAGTCACTTGTTCACCAAGGTCTTTTACTGCTTTTTGAGCAGAAGAAACTAAAGCATCCGCTTCGTTACGTGCTTTTGCAAGTTCTTCAAACTTACGGTCTTCTTCAGCATTTGCTTCAGCATCTTTAATCATCGCTTCAATTTCAGCATCGCTCAAACCAGAGTTTGCTTTAATTTGAATCGATTGTTCTTTGCCTGTGCTCTTGTCTTTTGCAGACACTTTCAAGATACCGTCAGCGTTAATGTCGAACGAAACTTCAATTTGTGGCACACCGCGTGGCGCTGGTGGAATGTCACCTAATTGGAAGTTACCCAACAATTTGTTTTGTTGAGCCATTTTACGCTCACCTTGGTAAACTGAAATGTCTACTGCAGGCTGGTTGTCTGCCGCTGTTGAGAACACTTGAGACTTCTTCGCAGGAATCGTGGTGTTTTTCTCAATGATTGGCGTCAACACGCCACCCATAGTTTCAATACCAAGCGTTAACGGAGTTACGTCTAGAAGCAATACGTCAGTTTTGTCACCAGACAATACGGCACCCTGAATTGCTGCACCAATTGCAACAGCTTCGTCTGGGTTTACGTCTTTACGTGGCTCTTTGCCAAAGAATTCTTGTACTTTTTGTTGTACAAGTGGCATACGTGATTGACCACCCACCAAAATCACGTCAGAGATGTCAGAAGTTGAAAGTCCTGCATCTTGTAGCGCAACTTTACATGGCTCAATGGTACGAGCGACTAAATCAGCAACCAAACCTTCAAGTTTGGCGCGAGTCACGTTCATCACCAAGTGCTTCGGACCTGTTGCGTCTGCAGTGATATATGGCAAGTTGATTTCAGTCGCATTTGAAGATGAAAGCTCGATTTTTGCTTTCTCAGCCGCTTCTTTCAGACGTTGTAATGCCAATGGATCTTGTTTCAAGTTGAAGTTTTGCTCTTTTTTGAACTCTTCAACCAAGTATTCGATCAAGGCATTGTCAAAGTCTTCACCACCAAGGAAGGTATCACCGTTGGTTGATAACACTTCAATTTGTTGGTCGCCATCAAGGTCTGCAATTTCAATGATCGATACGTCAAAAGTACCACCACCCAAGTCATATACAGCAACTTTACGGTCGCCTTCTTTCTTGTCCATACCAAATGCAAGCGCAGCAGCAGTTGGTTCGTTGATGATACGTTTAACTTCTAAGCCTGCAATTTTACCCGCATCTTTGGTTGCTTGGCGCTGTGCATCGTTAAAGTACGCAGGTACAGTAATCACGGCTTCAGTAACTGTTTCGCCCAAATAATCTTCGGCAGTCTTTTTCATCTTTTTCAAAGTTTCTGCAGAAATTTGCTGTGGTGCAAGTTTCTTGTCATTCACTTCAACCCAAGCATCGCCATTGTCTGCTTTGATGATTTTGTAAGGCACAAGACCAATGTCTTTTTGTACCGCTTGGTCTTCATAACGACGACCAATCAAACGCTTAATTGCGAATAATGTGTTTTTCGGGTTAGTTACAGCCTGACGCTTTGCAGATTGACCTACAAGAATTTCGCCATCTTTATAAGCAATAATAGATGGAGTTGTACGTGCGCCTTCTGCGTTTTCAATTACTTTAACTTTGTCGCCTTCAAGTACCGCTACACATGAGTTAGTTGTACCTAAGTCAATACCAATGATTTTAGCCATTTGGATGTTTCCTCAAAAATTCTTTTGCAATGTTTTCACTTGTTATTCGATATGAGAGCCAATCAAAATTTTTCAAGTTGTTTAGATGAAAATTTTTTATCAACTCTCGATTTTATAAGGCTTAAGCGCCAACCATCACCATTGCAGGGCGGAGTAAGCGACCATGTAAGGTGTAGCCTTTTTGTAATACGTTGCCAATTTCATTGGCTTTTGCATTTGGATCAATCCCTACGGCTTGATGCAGGTCTGCATTGAAACCATTGGCTGTATCAATCACCACCACACCAAACTTTTCTAAAGTGGTCAGTAATGATTTCAAGGTCAGTTCCACACCTTCAGACAAGGCAGTTTTTTCATCACCATTGGCGGCAATAGCACGCTCAAGGTTGTCTACAGAATCCAATAATTCTTTAGCAAACTTTTCTAAAGCAAACTTTTTAGCTGTATCTGCTTCACGTTCTAAACGCTCTTTGGTTTTTTCCGCTTCGTAAACTGCATTGGCAGTACGTGCTTTTTCCAATTTTAGGTTTTCTTCAAGTTTGCTCAGTTGTTCTTGTAAAGACTCAACGGAAACTTCTGCTTGCTCAGTATCTTGCGCTGTTTGTTGTTCCGTCTGCTCTAGCTCAAGGTCTTGAGTTTGTTCGTTCTGCTCAGTTGCCATTGATTTACTCCGTTTAAATGGGTTTTTAAACATGTACAGTCCTTTGGCGTCAGTGCTAACTGCGTTATTGCTGAACTGCCATGGTTAGAGAAGTTCGTAATTAGCTAAGAAATCGGGGCAGGGCAGGCAAAATTCAAGCGTGCCAGTAGATTAATTTTCATTGCCATGAAATTTGGTCAAAAAAATACATTTTGAATCAAGATGTCGGCGGATGAATGAAGCAAATTAAACTTTGAAACTTATAATATTTTTTTGTTTAAAAAAGTATGGTAATAGGGAGCTGATTATTCAGCTAAACCAGTGCTTTTATTACGGAGATAGCTAAAAACACTGTTTTATCAACAGGATTCGACTGGGTGTTTGTTCACTATATTGTGCATGCGTATGATTAGAGTTTTTAAGTTTTGGTTGATTAATCGCTAAAACAGCTTAATCGAGAGTAATTATATATTTTACACAAAACCTAACACTGCTTATTATTTGCGCATAGATGCTATATCGCTGTAGTTTCTTGTGTATTGCTAAATGTGTTTTCGGGGCTTATCTAACTTCTGAATAAGCCCTTTTTTTACCTCATTTGTTTTGCTTTGCTGCAAGACTCAATCACGATCACGTCGTTGTTCACGGTCTTTACGGTTTTCCTGCCAGCGCTTTTGTTGTGCATCACGTTGTTGTTGCCAGCGTTTACGAGCTTCCTCACGCTTTTTTTGTTCAGCTTCAATTTGCTGCTTACGCTTTTGCTCAAGCTGTTTACGCTGCTGTTCCGATAAGCGTTTACGCTGCTCTGCTAAACGTTGTCGCTCTTGTTCATAGCGTTGTTGCTGTAATTGCTGTTGTCGTTTTTGTTCCCATTCACGACGTTCTAGTTCACGTTTACGACGCTCTAACTCAACCCGATTTTTACCTTGTTGATATTCCCAACGCTGCCGATCATTGTCATAACGTCGATGATCATCATCATAGCGTGGCTCATATCGTCCATCGTAGTAACCTTCGTCAGGCACGACTACGCAACCTACGGCTAAAAAAGCAGTCGCACATGAAAGTAAGATTAATTTTTTAGTCATGCTCTGCCTCCTGAGCTGATGAGGTGAATTTGTCTGAAACATCAAACATAGACTGCAATAGTGTCAATGACAGCGTCATAAAAGCAGGGTAGCGTATAGGTAATTTGAATGTGTATAACGATTGAAGCACTTGTATAACAAAATGGTCACTGTGCTGTTGATCATGAAGAAATTATGAAGCGTTTAGGCAAATCATGCAGACATATAAAAAGGAACAGGCATGCAAATTTTGAATTCATCTCTCAAAAATAAATTGCACAAAGGACAAGGTGCTGCTGCACGTGCATTAAATAAGTTACCAAGTCGAGTACATCATACTTTGGCTCAAGCTTTGGGTTATCCGTATCATTATCCAGACCTTGATCCATTTATTAAATGCATGATGGCGGCACAATTAAAACAAGGGAAAATTGGTTTTATTGGTGCTGACCCTGTACAGTCTAGACAGGCATTTGATCGACAAATGCAATCTATTCTGAGCACTCCAACTGCGGTCAAACGAGTTGAAGAAATCCGTTTAAACTTAGCCAGTGGCAATATCGCAGCGCGTTATTATCATCCTGCACCACATAAAAAATTGCCTTTAATCGTGTTTTATCATGGTGGTGGTTTTGTGGTGGGTGGTTTAGACAGTCATGACGAATTTTGCCGCTTAATGGCGGTACATGCCCATGCACAAGTGTTGAGTGTGGAATATCCACTCGCGCCTGAAGCTAGTCCACAGCAGATTATTCAAGTCTGTGAAGATGCTTTGGCATGGGCATATCAACATCGTCGAGAAATGAAAATTTTAAAAAATCGCATAGCGGTGGCAGGCGATAGTGCGGGTGGTAATATTGCAGCGGTAGTTGCACAGCGTAGTGCTCATTCAGCCTATGCACCTGACGCACAATTTTTAATTTATCCAGCCTTAGATTTTAAGAGTCGCCATCCTTCATTCTTTGCTTATAAAGATGGTTTGGTGTTGACGGGACAAGATATTGATTTTGTCACCCAGCACTATGTCACACAGCATCAGGTCGCTTTGGATGATCCAATCATTTCGCCAACTTTTGGCAAATTGAAAAAACTAGCGCCTGCCTTTGTGGTCACAGCAGGGCATGACGTTTTGCATGATGAAGCTGAAATTTATGCACATAAATTACGTCAACATGCTGTCACGGTAAAATATGTAGAATATTTAGATCAAACACATGGTTTTATTAGCATGACCTTTGTGTCGCGTCGCGCCAAAAAAATCAGCATTGAAATGTGTAAAAACTTTAGAAAATTTTGGGATCGACCACGTAGCTAAACCTTGGGTTGTCTTTGTTAATCTGTTTCACGTGGAACGGTTAAACCAGAGTAGAGATTTCGGCTTCTGGAAAAGTCAGTTCGAACTCAGGCACGTAAAAACCATTGATTAAGCGTGCCTGATTAAAATCAGGAAACAAACTTGGATTCGATTGCCAAGACGCATGTTTGAGTGGGATTAATCTGCCGCGAAAAGAAGGATTAAATTGATAAGATTTCCCTTGCCATGTTTGCTGAATTTTTAAAAGCGCAGCAGGGATGTAATGACTATCAATAAAGCTACGTTGCGTATTGCATTTTTCAAGTTGAATGGCGAATTGCAAATCTGCGTGTTGTATTTTGCAACTCATCTGTCGATCTTGAATATCCCAATCAAAGCTTGCCAGTTCTTTCGGAATACCCCAAAGCTGTTGTCCGTGTTGCACAGAAGACTCAGTTGAAACAAAAATTTTAGGAATGGTAGATAAACGACGCTGCCTAAATAGAGGATGATCTAAAATCAGCAGCTCATCATAAGCGCCAATGGGGCTAGCGTTATAACGTACCCACATGACTTGAACAAGACGCCCTAAAAAAGAAGGTGCTAAGCCAAAAGGCTGTGCCAGATTTAAAAAATGCGGGCTGAGCCAATAATTTAAAATATAGGCTTCACCTTGAAGTTGCCAAGGTGCTGGACACAGTCGGATCTGATCTGAATTATTTTTATCAAATGGAGCGTAAAACTCAGTCCTTCAGGTCAGAGATATAAGCGACACGACACTAAGTGTCGTTTGATTTAACTAAGGGCTATTTTCCTTGAGTTTTGATTGTTAATATAAGTACATGAAAACCCTTAAATTACGTATAAAAGACAAACATTGCAAGGTGTTAGACCAACTAGCATCAGAAGTGAACTTCGTCTGGAATTATGTCA
>NZ_JAYFSK010000027.1:0-35638 GCF_041464035.1 Acinetobacter sp. AL9
TTGTGCTGGCGACCATAGCAAGAGTGAACCACCTGATCCCTTCCCGAACTCAGAAGTGAAACCTCTTCGCGCTGATGGTAGTGTGGGGTTACCCATGTGAGAGTAAGTCATCGCCAGCTCATTATTCAAACACCCTCAACAAATGTTGGGGGTGTTTTTTTATGCAAGAGAGAAAATAAAGTTAGAAAAACAATAATAAATTGAATAGAACTTCTGATTAAAATCTTTATGTCTTTTGATAAATTTGTGCTATACCTAATAAAACGGCATAGAAATTGCTTATCAAAAACTTATATGTTAAGTTGTTGAAAAACATAAATTTAAAAGAGTGGGTGAAAATGAAGTTATCGGTTGGATTAAAAGTTGCAAACTCCTTGTCACTGACACCGCAGTTACAACAAGCCATTCGTTTGCTTCAACTTTCGAGCTTGGAACTTGAACAAGAAGTTCAAATTCAGTTGGACAGTAATCCCTTATTAGAAAAAGTCGAAGAACAAAGTAGTGTCGAAAGTTTATCCACCTTAGAAGAGCAAGAGCATGATCAAAAGGATTTGACTAAAGAATTAAATGCAGATCATCTACCGAATGACTTGCCTGTCGATACAGACTGGGATGATGTGTACACTCATTTACCCACGAGTTTGGGAGCAGCGGAATATGAAGAGCGCGAGGATAATCGTCAGGGACATTTAGGTTTAAAAGAGCACATGATGCAACAAATCAATCTGTTGCATTTTTCTCAAGTCGAGCAGCTCATTGCCTATTGTATTGTTGATGCTTTGGATGACAATGGTTTCTTGGATTGTGAAATATCTGAAATCACTACATCTGTGCAACATTTATTGATCTCCATGGAATACGAAGATGAAGTTGAAGACGATGAAGTTTTGGTGGTTTTGAAACATATTCAGCGTTTAGAGCCGATTGGTATTGGTTCGCGTAATTTGGCGGAATGTTTATCTATTCAGCTTGAAAGTTTGGCTACAGATGTGCCTTATCGGCAGGAAGCACTGCAACTCTTGCAGCATTATGAGTTATTAATTTCGAATGATTTAGCCAAGTTAATTAAGCAAACGGGTTTAAGCGCAGATCAGCTACAGCATGCAGTGGCTTTATTAAAAACCTTGAAAGCGCATCCTGGTACAGCATTTGAAGATCAGGAGTCAGATTATCAAATTCCAGATGTAGTGGTCAGTAAAAAGCAGGACCATTGGCAGGTGCAGCTGAATCCTGATGTTGTACCGAAGCTTAGAATCAATTCATTTTATGCCAATATGATTAAACGCGCAGATCAAAGCGAAGACAATCAATATTTGCGCAATCAAATGTTGGATGCAAAAAACTTTATTAAAAGTGTCGATGAGCGTCATAAAACTTTATTAAAAGTCGCAACCTGCATTGTGCAACATCAACGTGAATTTTTAGAAATTGGTGCTGAAGGAATGAAACCGTTGATTTTGCGTGATGTTGCCGATGAGGTGGAGTTGCATGAATCTACAGTTTCACGGGTGACCACTAATAAATATATGTTAACTCCACGTGGTTTATTTGAATTGAAATATTTCTTTTCAAGTCATGTTGGAACAAGTTCAGGTGGAGAAGCATCCTCAACTGCGATTCGCGCCAAGATAAAAAAATTAATTGCAGAGGAAAATCCACGTAAACCTTTGTCAGACAACACAATTGCAAACCTTCTTAAGGAAGAGGGAATTGATGTAGCACGCCGAACAGTTGCGAAATATCGTGAGTCATTAAATATTCCGTCATCTTCTGAACGAAAAGTCTTGATCTAATTTTTAAAATTGGTCTATTCTAAGGATTCATTATGACCAAATAATGAATTTTTTTTGAAGGAATAGTTAGACATGATTTAAAGTGACCGCTACAGTGATCTGTTATTTGGCAATCAATCATGTGAACTATGCCTTCCTAATCCTAATGAAGGTGAGGGATAGAATTATGCAAATAACAATTCGTGGACATCACTTAGCTATCACCCCTGCAATTGAAGAAAATATTCGACTTAAATTTGCACAAATGACCAAACATCTGGATCAGGTCAATAGTATGCAGGTGAAATTAAGTAAAGATCATCAAATCGATAAACATTCTAAAAAAGGCAGCGCCAATCATATTGCAGAAGCGATTATTCGTTTACCTGGAACGGAGCTTTTTGCGCAGGCTAGTGCAGATGATATGTATACTTCAATTAAGATGATGACAGAAAAATTAAAACGTCAGTTAGAGAAACATCGGAAGATGCAGTTGGATTATCAGCCTTTAGCCATCTAGTTAAAATGTGATTTAAAAAGAGGTTTTGGATAAACCTCTTTTTTTATTGCGATAATGTATAGGATTAATGAATTATTTTTTCTATTTATAGTAAAATGACAGGTTTTTACACCGTTGGTCCTATAAGAGGTCTTTGTGATGAATAGTGAACAGCTCACTGAAATTTTAAAAGCTGCTTTTCCAGAGGCTGAAGTTGCTGTAAGTGGGCAAGGCGGCAAGTTTGATCTTCGTATTGTAGATAATCAGTTTGAAGGTAAGCGTCCTGTTGCTCGTCAACAAGCAGTGTATGCACCATTGAATAGCTATATTGCCAGCGGTGAAGTTCATGCGGTTACAATTCGTGCAATGACACAAGAAGAATGGCGTAAAGCAAGCTTATTTGGAGCTTAATAATTTAATGGATAAATTTTTAATTCAGGGCGGTAATAAGCTCGAAGGTGAAGTGCGTATTTCTGGTGCAAAAAATGCAGCCTTGCCACTTCTTGCTGCAATGATTCTTGCAGAAACGCCAATTACATTGAAAAATGTTCCAAATTTAAAAGATGTAAATACCTTGGTGAAGTTGATCGCAGGCTTGGGCATTAAAATGTCTTATGAAGGCGATACAGTCATTGCAGATACATCAACGTTGGACAACAAATTTGCACCTTATGAATTGGTAAAAACCATGCGTGCTTCTATTTTGGTGCTTGGCCCATTGGTCGCGCGCTATGGTAGTGCAAAAGTATCTTTGCCAGGTGGTTGTGCAATTGGTTCACGTCCTGTCGATCAACATCTTAAAGCACTCGAAGCGTTAGGCGCAGAAATTGAAGTCGAAAATGGTTATGTAAATGCCAAAGTCAACGGGCGCTTAAAAGGTGCTGAAGTGGTTTTTGATATGGTGACTGTGGGGGGGACTGAAAACATCCTCATGGCTGCAGTGCTAGCAGAAGGTGTGACTACCATTCGTAATGCTGCACGTGAACCAGAAATTACCGATTTAGCACAAATGCTGATTAAGATGGGCGCTAAAATTGAAGGCCTAGATACAGATACTTTAGTGGTAACTGGTGTTGAGCATTTGCATGGTTGTGAATATTCAGTAGTCGCTGACCGTATTGAAACAGGTTCATATTTAGCTGCTGCTGCAATTACGGGCGGTAAGGTGAAAACCACGCATACAGATCCTGCATTATTGGAATCTGTATTAGACAAGTTTGAAGAAATGGGTGCAGAAGTCACACGCGGGGACGACTGGATCGAGTTGGATATGACTGGTAAACGTCCTAAAGCAGTAAGTTTTAGAACGTTGCCACACCCTGAGTTTCCAACCGATATGCAGGCACAATTGATGGCTGTGAATGCGATAGGCCGTGGTTTTGCAACAATTTCTGAAACAATTTTCGAAAACCGTTTTATGCATGTCCCAGAGTTGTCACGTATGGGTGCCAATATTCAGGTTGAAGGCAACGATGCTGTCGTGACAGGGGTGGAAAAATTATCTGCTGCACCTGTGATGGCAACGGATTTACGTGCATCGTTCTCTTTAGTATTGGCAGCATTGGCGGCAGAAGGGGAAACATTGATTGACCGTATTTATCACATTGATCGCGGTTATGAAAATGTAGAACAAAAGTTACAAGGTTTAGGCGCCCAAATTAAGCGAGTAAATTGATGAATGACATGAGAAACGATGATCCAAATTTTGACGTCATGGGCAATTTTGATCATGGTTTAACTTTGGCATTAAGTAAGGGGCGAATTTTAAAAGAAACTTTGCCTTTATTAGAAACTGCGGGAATTAATTTACTGGAAGATCCAGATAAATCACGTAAGTTGATTTTCCCAACCACACATAAACAAGTGCGTATTTTAATTTTACGTGCCTCTGATGTACCAACTTATGTTGAAAATGGTGCGGCAGATATTGGGGTTGCGGGTAAAGACGTGCTGATGGAGCATGGCGCTCAAAATGTATATGAGCCGCTGGATCTGAAAATTGCCAATTGTAAATTAATGACTGCGGGCAAAGTTGGTATGCAGCGTCCCAAAGGTCGTTTAAAAATTGCCACTAAATATGTGAATTTGACCCGTCAATATTATGCCAGCTTAGGTGAGCAGGTTGATGTCATTAAACTCTATGGCTCAATGGAATTAGCACCATTGGTCGGTTTGGGTGATTACATTGTCGATGTGGTTGATACAGGTAATACTTTACGTGCCAACGGTTTAGAGCCGCTAGAAGAAATCTGTAAAGTATCTTCACGTTTAATTGTCAATAAAGCCAGTTTTAAGCGCAAGCAAGATTTGCTCAATCCAATTTTGGCACAACTTGAAAAAGCTGTGGCAGAACGAGAGTTGGCAAAACAATCTGCTTAACTTTGTATCCATCATCCTGCCTTCTCAAAAAACCGTCATTCAATGGCGGTTTTTTTATGTTCGTGCATGATTCTGTTCTTGAATGATTTCGAACGTGAATTTCCATCAAAACATACTGCTTTCGCCATGTATAGATTCCCACAAAGCCCTAGAAACAAGGTAAACTAAACTTTTCTATCAAACCTTGTGGGTAAATTGATGCGACGTTTATCGACTCAAGATCAAAGCTTTAAACAAGCCTTTGCAGACTTGTTGGCTTTTGAAACTGTCAGTGATCCTGAACTTTTAAAAACTGTAGATCAAATTATTGCTGATGTGCGTCAGCACGGTGATGCTCAGGTTCTTAAACTCACTCAACAGTTCGATCGACATCCAGCGCATCAATTTTCAGAACTTGAGTTAAGTCAAGAACAACTGAAAGCCGCATTTGATGCTTTAGATAACGAAGTTCGTGAAGCTTTGGAATTGGCTGCTGCACGTATTCGTGAATTTCACCAAGCGCAAAAGCAGGATGGTTGGACTTATGTTGATGCTTTGGGCAATACACTCGGGCAAAAAGTCACACCATTAGACCGTGTTGGTATTTATGTGCCAGGTGGTTTGGCGTCTTATCCATCTTCAGTGCTTATGAATGCTGTACCTGCGCATGTTGCTGGCGTGCCTGAAATTATTATGGTGGTGCCTGCACCGAATGGTGAACTCAATCCATTGGTTTTGGCTGCTGCATATTTGGCAGGGGTGACTCGTGTATTTACCATTGGCGGCGCGCAAGCCGTTGCTGCGTTGGCGTATGGTACAGAAACTATCCCTTCGGTAGATAAAATTACGGGGCCGGGTAATCGCTTTGTGGCAGCTGCAAAACGTGCTGTGTTTGGTCAGGTCGGCATTGATATGATTGCAGGGCCATCCGAAATTTTGGTTTATGCCGAAGGTGAAAATAATCCTGAATGGTTGGCGATGGATTTACTTTCCCAAGCCGAGCACGACACGGTTGCACAATCTATTTTTATTACACCAGATGCGCAATTGCTGAATCAGGTTGAACAAGCGATTGAACAGCACTTGGCGAATTTGCCTAAAGCTGAAATTGCCCGCACTTCTATTGCAAATCGTGGTGCATTGATCTTAGTCAAAGATCGTCAAGAGGCGATTGAATTGATCAACCAAGTTGCGCCCGAACACTTGGAGTTGTGTATGGATGATCCACAAGTGATGGCAGAAGAAATTCGTCATGCGGGTGCGATCTTTATGGGGCGCTATACACCAGAAGCTATTGGTGATTATTGTGCAGGGCCAAACCACGTATTACCAACGTCGGGTACAGCACGTTTTTCATCGCCATTGGGTGTTTACGATTTCCAAAAACGCTCAAGTCTGATTATGTGTTCAGCTGAGGGCGTGAAAAGTTTGGCGAAAACCGCTGATATTTTAGCGAAGCAGGAAAATCTGGATGCGCATGCACGATCAGCACGTTATCGTTATCAATCATAAATAGCATTACAACCTCTCCCTGACCCTCTCCTAATAAAGAGAGGGGAATTTAAACCACACAAATTTTGTGTCTTTAGTAATGAAAATTCCTCTCCCTTTGGGAGAGGTTAGGAGAGGGTTTAAAGAGAATACAAAATGAATATCACAGCAGAACAAATGCGTTTTTGGAGCCCTGAAGTACGTGAGCTAGAGCCTTATGTACCGGGTGAGCAGCCAAAAATTCAAAATTTATTAAAATTGAATACCAATGAAAACCCGTATCCACCTTCGCCTAAAGTGGTGGAAGCGGTGCAAAAGGTTTTAGAAAACTCGGCAGATGCACTGCGTTTATATCCAGATCCAGATGCGTCTGAGCTTAAGCAAGCCATTGCGAAACAGCAAAATGTAGCTGTTGGAAATGTCTTTGTTGGCAATGGTTCAGATGAAGTCCTTGCACATATTTTTAAGGCTTTTTTTGTTCAGGAACAGCCGTTACTGTATCCAGATATCAGCTATAGTTTTTACCCTGTATATAGTCAATTTTTTGGGGTAAAAACTAAAATTTTGCCTTTAAATGATGATTTTGAAATTGTGGTTGATGATTATAAGCAAGCCAATGGCGGCATCATCATCGCCAATCCGAATGCACCGACCAGTATTGCTTTGGGTTTAAGTGCGATTGAAGAAATTTTACAGGCCAATCCAAATTCAGTGGTGGTGATTGATGAGGCTTATGTCGATTTTGGTGCAGAGTCTGCAGTAAAATTGGTAGAAAAGTACGATAATCTTGTGGTGTGTCAAACCACATCTAAATCACGTTCTTTGGCAGGTTTACGTGTTGGTTTTGCGATTGCGCAACCGCATTTAATTGCCGCACTGGAAGCCGTGAAAAATAGTTTTAACTCCTATCCAATGGATCGTTTTGCGATTGCAGCAGCGGTGGCATCTTTTCAAGATCAGGCGTATTTTGAAGCACAATGCCAAAAAGTTATTGCAAGCCGTGAGAAATTGGTGACGGATTTAACGAGCTTGGGCTTTAAGATATTGCCATCACACGCCAACTTTATTTTTGCATCACATCCTCAACAGGATGCGGGTGAATTAGCTGCAGCATTACGTGAACGCGGTATTATTGTGCGTTATTTTAATAAACCACGCATCAATCAATATTTGCGCATTACTATTGGTACAGATGATCAAAATCAACGCTTAGTAGATACTTTAAAATACGATATTTTGGCTTAATTGTTAAAATATCGTAGAGGCGAGTGAAGCATTGAATTCACTCGCTTTTTTTGTTTTGCGACATGCTATTGCGCAGGTTTGTACCAGCGGTTCAATAAGTCCAACATCGCTGAAACCTTGTCAAAACATTCTTGATATTCTGCTTCACAAACAGATGCAATCGTGACGCCACCACCAGCCCATAATGAAACATCTTGCTGATATTTCTGAATAGAACGGATCAGGATATTCCAAGAACCCGTTCCATCGGCATCAAAATAACCCATAGAGCCGCAATAGGCGCCACGTGCTGCACCTTCGAGTTCATCTATAATTTGCATGGCACGAATTTTCGGCGCGCCTGTGATTGAGCCTCCTGGTAAGGCAGACATCAACACATCAAAAGGATTCATCTCGGCTTTTAGTGTTGCAGTCACTTCACTGACCATGTGATGCACTTGGTTAAAGGATTCAATATTGAATAACTTTGGCGTTTTGACGCTGCCAGTTTCGGCATAAACACTTAAATCATTACGTAATAAATCCACAATCATCACATTTTCGGCCTGATCTTTTTTAGATTCACTTAATTGTTGTTTCGATTGTCGGTCTAATTCAGGATCGCCATAACGTGGCATCGTGCCCTTAATGGGTTTTGTGGTAATTTTTCGATTTTCCTCAAAATCGATAAAGAGTTCGGGCGAACAACTTAAAATTTCAAAATCACCAATACGTAAATAACCTGCATAAGGTGCATTGGTCAGTTGCCAAAACTGAGCTGCAGTCTCTAAAAGTTGACCTTGAGCCTCAGCGCTAAACTCTTGCGTAAGATTAATTTGATAACAATCTCCTGCCACTATATAGTCTTGAACATGTTGAAAGGCGCGTTGGTAATCTGTGAAATTCCAGCGGGCTTGACACTTTTGGCTTAATTGGAACTGTTCAATTATGGTTGATTGAGTATATAAATTTAAAATAAAATCAAAGATTTGAGTAGAAGCATCGTCTGAACTATAAAAATACCAGCCATCAGTTTCTTGCTGTAAATAGCTTTTAAATTGACCTAAAAAAATACTTGGCTGGGGACGAGACTGCATATTGATGTGTTGCTGTGCTGCTGCATCATACGAAACAAACCCCATTACACTGCAAAATGGGGCGGTGTCAGCATCTTCTAAAGCACCGAGATGAGCTGTTAAATCTAATTGAGTTGGACTTAATTCATATTGATCCAATGCCGTTTTTTGAAAGTAAAAATGTTGATGGTTTTGCTGCACACAATAGCGTTCAGCCAAAAAAGCAATACGTGCCTTTCCATTATTTTGCAAATAAATACAATGTGAAAGTGCTGCCAAAGCTTGCAAAATTCTTGCAGCCTCATATTCAGGTTCACAGAATAATTTTTTAAAATGAGTAGGATAGGACATAAAGCGTAAACAGCTGAGAGATTTTAAAAGGCTATTTTACATGATTGCAGCAGATAAAAAGCAAATAACCGTTTGTCGGTAAGATGTGGATTGCGACAAACAGCAGTTGAACAAAAAATAACTCAGATATACCTTTGTATGTGCAAACCGACTACTCAAGGAATGTGTGTTAGTGTTGTCCTCATCAAATAAAAAACAATTACTAGCACTGAGTGGTAAAACCAAAAAAATAATACTCTCGGGAGAGTAACAAGATGAAAAAATTTACTAAACTTGCTTTGGTATCATCAATTGCGTTAACGACAAATGCAATGGCAATGCAGGCAATGGACGATACTGCATTAAGCGCAACTACTGGTCAAGATGGTTTAAGCATCGGGATTGGTATTTCTAAAATCGAAATCGAAAAACTTTTAATCCATGATAATGATGGTTTGGTAAGTGATGGTGGTAAGGCAGCTGTTGCCCCTGTCTTAGATGCGAATGGTGATGTTGTAACTCCTGGTACACCAGCTGCTATCGGTTCTTTAGGCGGCACAAACAAAGCTGGTGCAATTGTTGTCAAGGGCAATGGTATTTCTGGAGATGCAAACGAAAAGCATGGTATTGTGATTGGTGCAAACTACGATGATAACGGCAATTACTTGTTAGCTTCTCGTAACTTAGCAGACTTGGTTATTGATACGGATGCAGGTACAAGTGCTACAGGTGGTGCATTTATTAATGTTGCGGCTCAAGTATCAGGCTTAGATATCAAGATTGGTGAAATTGGTGTATCTGCATCAAATGCTGAAAATACAAGTACAACCTCTATCCGCCGTGGTAATGATGATACTAACTATAATGCAATTTTATCTGGTTTAACTTTAAAAACAGGTAAAATGGATGCCAACATCCAATTAGGCGCAGCGCCACAAGGTGCAATGGTTAAATTGAATACCAAAATGATTGGTGGTTTAGAAATTAAAAACTTAGGTATTTTGGATAACTCAACTAAAGGCAAAGCAGTTGGTTCTGTAAATGTTGGTGGCAATCCAACAGCTGTGACAACGAAGGAAGCGGGTGAAATCTTTATTGAAAGCATTAAAATTGCGGATGCAGCTAGTAAAGACTTGACCCTAAATCAAGATATCCAAGTATTTAATGATGCTTATGTTGGCGGTGGTACTACTCTTGGTAAGGCTGCGCATATTCGCATTGTAAGCAATGACACTGGTGCCAAAGACCAATATATTAAAGGTATCCATTTAGGTAGTCGTACTGCTGCTTCTATTGGTGATATGGAAGTTCAAGGTCTTCAAACTTACTACAGTACTTCTCAGGGTAGCTACACGAAGGGTGCTGTTATCACCATTTCTGGTCACTAATTTAAAAACTGAAAAAGCGCGTGAATTCACGCGCTTTTTTTTACAAATAAACTGATGAGTTCGCAAAAAAAATATAGAAAGCCCTTTTTTTTTTCTATAAAACGAGTATCTTTCTAAATACAAGGAAGTAGAGTGAAAACTCTAAAATAAAAATATTAGGCAGGTATTGCCGAGAATTAAAAAGTAAAAATATATGTTAGAGATCGCTTTGGGCTCGGCATTGATCTATTACGCTGCCACACAAGCCTTTGATTTAAAAGAACAGCATCCTGAAACTGTGCGTTACACAGAAACTTTGGATTCTAGAAATAATTCCTTTACCCGTATGCACAGAGAGCCTGTGCAAATTAAACCTGCTTTAGAAGATCAATTTCGCGGAATTGTGCGCCAAGCCTATGACTACAGTTGTGGTTCTGCAGCTTTAACAACCTTGCTGAATGGTTATGTAGGAACACAATTAAACGAGCAACAAACCATGAGTGGCTTGCTGCGTTATGGAGAATACGACCGAATTATTGAACGTCGTAGTTTTTCGCTATTGGATATGAAGCGCTTTGTCGCAGCTTTGGGCATGGAAAGTGGTGGATATCGCGGGGAGTTTTCGGATTTAGTGAAACAAGGGCAGCCTGCAATTGTGCCGATTTCCTATGCAGGTTTTAAACATTTTGTGGTGTATAAGGCATATAAAAATGGACGTGTCTATGTGGCAGACCCTGCATTAGGCAATATCAGTTTCGATGAAGAACGCTTTAAGGAAGTCTGGGAAAATAACACCTTATTTCTAATTAATGTCGCACCGCAAAATCGTCAAACTATGTTGGCATTACAAGAAAAAGACTTGCGTCATGTGGAAGACGCAACAGTGAATCGTTATGCCTTTGTTGATATTCAATATCCACAATTTGCGATGGAAAAAATAGCCGATAAAGCATCGACAATACGTCTAGAGCGTAATGTAAATAAAGATTCTGAAAATTACGGACAGTACGAGCATCGTTTTTTAAGACTCTACTACAAAAACAAATAATCAGTTGTTCACGAAATACAAAAATAAAAATGGAAGGGGTAAATCATGGATCGTAAATGGATGAATAAAACCTTATTGGCTCTCAGTATTCAAATGGTATTTGGGGTGGCTTATGCCGCAGAGGAGCCGCAATTAGGGGAATATGAAACCACAACTGAACAGGCAGAAGTATCAGATACAGCAGCATCAACTGCAGATACAAGTGCTGAAACAAATAGTGCGGTTGTCGCTGCAAATGGTGCACAAGCAGCATCTTCTGCATTGCAACAGCAAGAGGGCGACGCAACCAAAGAGGCGAATTTAGAGGAAGTGTTTACCTCGAATGAGCGTCAATACTCGCTCATGAAACAAGGTGATATTTCATCTTATTATGATATTGATTATACCTATCATCGTGATACGCAGCTCGACCTTGAAATGGCTCAAGGTCAGTTGTATCAGCTTCGTGTGCAAGAAAATGCGTCCCACGCATTAACTAACACCTTCACCGCACAATATGGTTTGCGTGACAATTTAACTTTATCTGCTTCTGTACCATTGGTTGCAAAGTCAGACTTGTTAAAAGATGCCACGGCAGCAGGCTTGGGGGATATTTCTTTAGGTGCACGTTGGGAGCCATTCCCATTAAAAGCGGGGCGTTTACCTTTAATTTTATTCGCAAATTTATCGACCAAAACGGGGGATAGTCCTTACGAGATTAATCCTGTTAAAGATTTATCAACAGGTAAGGGTTACTACTCTGCAGGCATCGGTGCAAGTACGCGTAAGTATATTGACCCAGTTGTATTGTTTGCTTCTGCTTCAGCCAACTATGGTTTTAAAGAAAGCGGTCTCAATCAAATTCGCGGTAGACGTATAATTGAAGAATTTGAGCCAGGTATTAGTGGTGGTTTTGCTTTTGGTTTTGCATATTCGTTTAACTACGATGTCTCGATGACCATGTCTTATCAGCAAAGCTTTAATACAGGTTCTGAGTTTTTTTATGAAGGAGGTGAAAGCTATTCGCCTGCAGACCAGACCAGTGCGACTTTAGCTATTTCATTAGGCGTTCGCGTTTCACCTGAAACCATTGTGAATGGTACGGTAGGAATCGGTCTGACCGAAGACGCGCCAGACGTATCACTTGGTTTGTCATTCCCACTGGATATTCTCGGTTTCGGTAAAAAAATTCGCTAAGAGGCTAGTCGCATGAAAATGATACGACTTCGCCCGTTAGTGACTGCAATTATACTGTCGGGCTGTTCAGGGGCTGCTTTTGCGCAGCTTGGACAAAACTTATCTGTCGATATTCGTTCTTTGACTATGGGGAATGCGGTCACTGCAGATCCTCCTGGTATTAGTGCGATTCACTTTAACCCTGCTGCACTGACCAAGATTGAAGGTTTGCAAACAGATGTGCAAGGGGTGTTGGCACATTTTGATGTACAGCGTGAGCTTTCCGTTCCAGCAGGTTATGACGTATTTGGTTATTCTGATGACCCTGTGGTGTGTAACGATGGGCCAGAAATTTTGGCCGATTTTTGTACCGATTTTAAAGGTACAGTACAAGCCGATGTAGAATATCCAACGCTGTATGTCCCGATTCTGAAAAAATTTGTCGATTTGGGTAAGGGCATGCCGCTGGCCGCGCCAACCAACGGTATTGCTTATAATCCACCTGGTTCCAAAGTGACCTTTGCAACGGCATTATATGCACCGCTGATTGCGGGCTTTGGTGCCGAAAATGGTAACCCTGGTAACTTTATGGGACAACAGGTTGCCTTAGAGCGTATTACTTATCTTTCTCCATCTATCGCCTATCAAGTCAATGATGAATTGTCAGTCGGTGCGTCAATAGGGATGTCTTACCAAGCCATCGCCATGAATACCGATTTACGCTTCCCGAATGAACTGATCGGGATGTTACGTATGGTGGATGAAGTGGTCTGTACGCCATTTAAAGAAAACGCCAATATCATCACCGATATTTTGTTGCTCGGGATTTGTAATGCCGAAGAAGGCATGAATCCATTTTCCCGTTTTGGGCAAATGCAACTGGCGGTTGAGCAAAGTTTAAGCCCGAGTTATAACTTGGGTATTTTGTGGGAACCGACAGAAGATTTTAGCTTTGGTATGGTGTATCAGAGTGCAGCTAAAATGCGCTTAAAGGGCAAATATCATATTGATAACTCGAAAGCACCGCGTGAGTTAATTAATGGTTTGATGTCTTCACCAACAGGTCAGATTTTAGCGGCAATTTTAGGTTTCCCAAGTTATATTCCAGCCAGTGAGTCTGGTTTGGTTTCTATGGATTTTGAATATCCTGCGCACTTTCAAGCGGGGATAAAATATAAAGTCATGCCTGATTTACAAGTCAATTTTGATGTGGGCTGGACTGACTATAAAGCATGGGATAAATTCAAATTCGAGTTTGACCGTCAAATCTCGGCATTAAAAATTGCAAAATTGCTTTCGGAGCATGTGTCTGATGACAGTTTAGCTTTGCCATTAGAGTTTAAGTCACCGTGGAACTGGGGTGTTGGCATCGAATATTCAGCCACAGACCGTTTAAAACTGCGTGCGGGTTATGAACCACGTGGTAGTGCGATTCCTGACAATAAGCGTAACACCATGGTACCAATTAATAATGCACGTTTATTCGGTCTGGGTGTGGGATATCGTTTTGATGCAGATACAGACCTTGATTTATCCATCGGCTTTTTACAAAGTAAGGATAAAATTCCAGCCAATACCAGTAGCTTAGCCAATAAGGAAGGTGTGAATAACCTGCTGTTAAACCCTTATGCGGGTTTGAATGTGAAAACGGATACAAAAATTACAATTCTTGGATTGAGTTATAGAACACGATGGTAAGTTCAGTACGGAAAATAAAACGGACTTTATTTTCAAAGTCGATACTCACACTGATTTTCAGTATGGGATCGGTGTGTTACGCGAATCAGTTTTACACCATTATTGGACCAGATGGTCGTCCAATTGTGGTGCAGCGTAATGCTGCAGAAAAAAAGCAAACGATACAGGCGTTGGAAACCGCACAACAGCAAAAGCAAGTCCAACAAAAGCAACTACAAGAAAACCAACAACAAGACCAGTTTAAGCAAGACAAGGTGCATCAAGTACAGCAGATAACTGCTCAAACATCCGTTCAGGTATCTAAAAATATTTCTGTTCAGGCGAGCAAGCAACTGAATCAGTCTAAGCCGAATATCTCAGAACAATCCGCTATGTCACAAAATCAGGCCAGTCAAAGCAAAGAGAACTCATCATTGCGTGCATCACACACTGAGCCAAATGCAGCGCAGCAAGAAATTTCCAGTGCGGAATCTGTTCATCAAACAGGATTCACTAAAGAAGTGATGATCAACAAAGTTGCTGTTAAACCATCTGTGTTAGAGGGGTTACAACAGCTTCCTCAGCAATTTGCGATTGATCCATCCACAGTGTCTGTCTCTAAAAAAACACCAGATCAAGCATCGCATACATCTGCCCAACAAACGGGTTTTATGGAGATGGCGGGTGAACAGTATGTTAAAAGTGAGTATTTGGAAGATCAGGAGTTTAATTTAGAAGGAAAAAAACGCTTTTACAGTATGCCAGAAGGCATGATTGACACAAAAAATGGCGGCGGTACTCGCATGCAAGTGGTCGAACGTGAACGTGGTGTAAGCCGTTCCATTCTCAATAAATTATTTAAAAAGCAATCGGTTGCTGAACCTCAAGCCATTGTTTTGGCTGCAGACTATTATCGTGTTAATCAAGCTGAAGCAATTGAGGGTTTGGGGCAGCAATGTTTTGCTGAAAGCAAAAAAAATAAAGCTAAAACCTTAAAAGCACAACAAGATTTAAATTTGTGGCCTAGAGCTCCCTTAACCGAAAAATTTGATTATGAATTGGTGAAGTTAGAAGGCAATATTCAAAATATTCAAATCAACTCTTATGCTACGAAGCAAAATCAACCTACCTTTTATTGGCCTTTTGTGGTTTTTCTGGATCAAAAAGGCTGTGTGATTGAAGGTGCAGGTGGTTTTAGAAATCAGGATACTGCAGGCAATGTCTTACGACACGAGGTAATAGAAGGTATGCTGCAACTTCCAAAAAATAGCCACTATGTATTATTAACGCCATTGGCTTCTGCAGTGGATATGGAACATCGCGCGCTCAGTAATCAAGGGCAATTAAAACTCATTGCGATACGCTAACAACAATAAGAGAATTCAGGATGAAAACAAGACATATTTTACCTTTTGCAACGACAGCATTGATGGCGGCATTGAGTGGCTGTGGTGGAGAAAGTGCCAATATTAATCCAGAGCCTAATGCTGTGGCGTATATCAATGGAAGTTGTGCCAGTACAGCAAAAAACTGCGTGGAATTTGCATTGGATTATCCTGTGGATGGTTTGAATTTTACCTGTAGCAGTGATACCAGTAAAACCTACATCACCATGATTGAGCCGAAAAGTAATGCGGCAACAGGTAAATGTAGTGAAGGAGATAAAGTCCACTTCTTTATTCAGGAAAAGACCAATCAATATATTGATTTAGGCACAGTATCATTGTCTGATATTGGAATGGTCAGTACTGCAGGCGCGGGTTATCCACGTTTAAGTGTGTTAGATATGGCACGTGGATTAACAGGACGCCAAGCAACGAGTTTAAGTAGTAGTGACGAAACGATACAGGTCGCGACTGCAATTGTACGCTTGCTACAAGCACTTTCTGTTGAGGGTGGAGGAACCATTGCAGGTGATATTCAGCCTTTAACGATTACGACACTCAAAAAAGAACAATTGGCAAATATTGCTGAGTCCGTTGAGGTTGGTGACTATCGTTCAGGGGCTTATGCCAGTATTTTACGCCCGTGGGTAGATGTGTCACAGGTATCTCAAGATGATGCTTATCAAGCATTAAACACCTTGGTTTACATGAATAACTCGGCATCTTATCAAGCTAACTATCCAATTTTAGCCAAAGAAGATTCACAATTACCACAAGGTTTATATGGCTGTAATTTGGCAGACTGTAAATCTACGGTCGCAGATTTGAAACACCTCATTGGGCAATATCAACTAATCACAGACCGTTCTGGATATACCTTCGGTTATGGTATGCAATGGAAAGGTGCGGTGTCTGCAAACACGACCAACCCAATTTTAACGGTGAGTGGTGAATTGATTCGTAAAGTACGTCCTGAGCGTATGGTAGCAGTAGCACAAACCACATGGGTCAACCCATTGAATAAACGTATTCAGGGGCCATTCCGTTTTAGTGTGAATGACAATGCGGCTGATGATTTTAAAATTACCCAAGGTAAGGTGTTTAATGATTATTTAATTGCAGGCACGGAAGGTTTTTATAAATTATTGACCAAATCTACAACAGCGAATCCTGCAGATTATGGTCAATGGCAACAAACCATAGGTACCGATCAGTTCAAAGGTTCTTTTGATGCCTATAAATTCTTTTCTGTGAACTTTTTGGATAATCGCGTTTTTAAAACCCAGAAAAATGTACCTTTAGGCAGTCGCTATATTTTCCCAATTTATGCAACCTTGACCTTTAATTTTGATGGCGGAACGACTACAGATAGCATCAAATTAGGTGTTGTTTTAGATGAGGATGGCAATATTCGTACAGATATAGCACCAAATGCCACAGAAACCGATATGTCTGGTCAGTGTGCAGCAATTCGTCAGTCTGGTGCTGAATATGTTGATACAAATGGTGTGCAGCAATACCGTATAGGTGTGTTAGGTGCAACCGATATCGACAATAAAGCAGTCACTTTACGTATGATTTTAGCCAATCCAAAATTTCATAAACTTGATGGCGCAGTCATTGGTTTGAATACCAAAATTGAAGCGGTTGAAGGTGGAAATGGTCAAGTGGTGGGCGGTGCACGTGCCAATATTGGCAATTTAGTTGCAGCCAACTCTACACGTATTACATTGTCTGATTTCAATGGCTCAACAGTGAAGTGGAGCAATATTTATCATGCGCAACTTGCAACTTACGTGGCTCAAAACCCTGCTTTAGCAACTGATGCAGATAAAGCTTTGGTGAAAGCCCAAGGTGGAGCTGTAAGTCTAGATGTTGCTGAGTGTTATAACCCAAATAAAGTGCGTATTTAGCATTAATTTTAGGTGACATAGTGATGAAAATAGCCCACTTTAGAGTGGGCTATTTATTATTCGAATTTTAGCTTGATTCAAATGAACATCATGTGGGGTTTTTAACCCGTATGATCTGTACGTGAACCTAAGGTTTCTAAGTGGGTCGTAAAATGATTGTTTTTTCGATCTGCAAAGTAGTGTTGTAAAGTACGTTCTACACTTGGGAAAGCCAATTCAGACCACGGAATTTCATCTTCACTAAACAAGCGTGATTCGATGGTTTCTTCACCTGCACCAAATTGACCATTCAACAATTGAGCTTTGAACAGCACATAAATTTGCCCAATCCGTGGAATGTTATACATGCAATAAAGTTGTTCGATTTCAATTTCCGCTTCGGCTTCTTCGCGGGTTTCACGGGCAGAACCTTGCTCCATGGTTTCAAACATTTCCATATAGCCTGCGGGTAAAGTCCACAAACCATAGCGTGGTTCAATTGCACGACGACACAACAATACTTTATTTTCCCAAACGACCAATGCACCACAAATGACTTTTGGATTGACATAGTGAATATTGCCACATGCGCTACACACTTGACGTAATTGCTGATCGCCAAGCGGAATTTTCGTTGTTGTTTTTTGTCCACAATTTCCACAAAAGTTCATAGTGATCGTCATTGTTGAAGGGAGTTCTCAGAATAACTGAAAATTTCAACTTTGGCATCCTCTCTATCTATTGCCCACCTATTTCAGCTATGATGAAAACTTAGACAAGGAGAATTATAAGGCATGATTGATCATTCGCTCACGCATCTATTACAGCAACGTTTGCGCTTTTCTAAAACGTTCATGGAAGCGCATGCAGCGGTATTGATTGCCATTACTGATGAGTCTGATCCTAAGGTATTGCTAACCCGCCGTTCTACCTTACTCAACAATCACGCGGGTGAGGTATCTTTCCCTGGCGGAAAACGCGATCCGCAAGATACCAGTAATATTGTGGTGGCATTGCGTGAAGCGCAGGAAGAAACCGCATTAAATCCATTTGAAGTGCAGTTGATTGGTGACTTGCCAATGCAAAAAGCCCGTAATGGAATGTTGGTTAAACCTGTGGTGGGGCTGATTCCCCCAAAAGTAGAACTAATTGCACAACCTTCAGAAATTGATCGGATCTTTTTTGCTTCTTTACAGCATTTGATGGAAGCGCCACCAACGCCGTATGAAGTGAGCTTTGCACAACAAAAATTATATTTTCCGAGCATGCAGGTTGAAGATGAAGTGGTTTGGGGTTTAACAGCGCGGATGTTGGTGTCTTTATTTGAATATGGTTTGGATTATCGTAAAGAATGGCCGTTTTTGTTAAATTCACCAACATTTAAGAAATAGAAAAATTTTGATGTGAGGATAGGAAGGAACCATGTTGTATAAATTTAAAGGATATGCGCCTAAAGCCATGCAGCAACCGTGGGATGGTTGGGTGGCGGATAATGCCACGGTCATTGGTCAGGTTGAGTTGGGGCAGAAAGTCAGTATTTGGTTTGGGGCTGTGATACGTGCCGATAACAGTAAAATCAAATTGGGTAATTTTAGCAATGTTCAGGAAAATGCTGTATTGCACACCGATGCAGGTATTGAAATGCAGATTGGTGATTATGTGACTATTGGACATCTGGCGATGTTACATGGTTGTACCGTGGGCGATAACACCCTGATTGGTATTAATGCAGTGGTGCTGAATCATGCGGTGATTGGTAAAAACTGTATTATTGGTGCCAATGCTTTAATTCCTGAAGGGAAAGTGATTCCCGATAATTCTGTGGTGATGGGTTCTCCCGGTAAAGTGGTTAAGACTTTGGATGAGTCTGCAGAAGCACGTTTAAAAATGAGTGCGCTGCACTATGCTGAACATTTTCAGCATTTTGTAAACCTAGAGCCTGCAACACTCTAAAATAGAATTTGCATCGTTTAGTCAAACGCATTTTTTAGCTGTAATTACATAGAATTTTATACTCAGGAATTGCAATCTAAGGCATGTAAATCCTCGCGTGAATTTCAGGAGTGGAGTATCATAACGCCAATTTTTGATATTTACTCCTTGAAGGTTGTGCATGAAATTGCTGGCATTGGAAACTGCCAATGAGCAGTGTTCCGTTTCGATTGTAGATGAAACACAGGAACTCTTTTTTCAATTAGATGCGCGAGCAAAAGCACAAACGCAAACCATCTTACCAATGATTGAGCAAGGCTTTGCTGAAACTCAAATCAGTACGGCTGATCTGACTGCAATTGCCTTTAGCCGTGGCCCAGGTTCTTTTAGCGGTGTGCGAATTAATGCGGCAGTTACGCAGGCTTTGGCGTGGTCACATGATGTGCCTGTAATTCCTGTATCGACTTTGCAGGCATTGGCGCAGGCGGCTTATCGTCTTGAAGGATTAACTGCGGTTACAGCTGTGTTGGATGCACGCATGAATGAAGTGTATATCGCCAGTTTTGAGCTAGATGCACAAGGGATTATGCAGGCGGTTGATCAGGAACAATTATTGAATTATAGCGATGCTATACAGACGGTACGCTTTCAATTGGTCGGTTCTGGTGCAGGTCTAATTGATCAAGAACAAATACAATACAAAGGCTTAAGTGCAACCGCACAAGATATTGCTACTATTGCACGCGTCTGTGCACAGCAACAGCAATGGGTCAGCGCAGAACAAGCATTGCCTGTCTATTTACGTGACAATGCTTGGAAAAAAATTCCAGAACAAGGCAAGGCATAATTAGGGTTATTTATGGATCTTTTACTGCTGCTCAAAGCGGCAATTATGGGTATTGTAGAAGGGATTACCGAATTTCTACCCATTTCTAGCACAGGACATTTGATTCTCGCTGCAGAGCTAATGGACTTTTGGACCAAAGAAAAAAGCGATGTATTTGTGATTGCCATTCAAATGGGAGCAATTGCAGCGGTCATATATGAGTACTGGACACGTCTATGGGGCGCAGCCACAGGCATGTTTACTGGCGAAGAAAAAGGTCGACGCTTGGGCTTTGGTCTGATTATGGCATCTATTCCAATTATTTTGATTGGATTGACCTTTGGGCAGACTGTAAAAGAATTACTCTTTAATGATGTTGCCGTGGCGATTGGTTTGATTATTGGCGGTTTTATTATTATGTGGATTGAAAAACATCCACCACAAGTACGTGCCCATGAGGTTGAAGAACTAACTTATCGAGATGCGATTTGGATTGGTCTAATTCAGGTATTGTCGCTGATTCCGGGGACTTCGCGTTCAGGTGCAACTATTATTGGCGCGATGTTCTTGGGTGTATCGCGTAAAGCAGCAACCGAGTTTTCCTTCTTTTTGGGGATTCCTGTCATTATTGGCGCAGGATTACTCGACTTGTACCAAAGCTATGATGTATTCCAAACTACTGAAGATTGGACCGTGCTCAGCTTCGGGATCATCGTTTCTTTTGTTTCCGCACTTTTGCTGATCCGTGCATTGGTGGCGTATGTGGCTAAGCAAGATTTTATGATTTTTGCTTGGTATCGTATTGCTTCAGGTTTAATCATTTTATTGTTCGCATTCACAGGCTGGAAACTATGGTAAGCGAACTTCGCTTATACACCGAAGCCGAGTGGCTCACTCAAGCACAGCATTATTCTGCTGTGCTTTTGTCTAGAGGCGTGCAAACGTGCATTGAAACAGTAGAAAAACTCAATGCGCGTTTTTTGCGTTTGAACCCTGAATTGGCATTGTGTGTAGATGCTGAAGGGCTGTGGTTGTGTGCCAATGGCATGAAAATGCAACCCGATTGGAAAGCTGAAGTTGGGCGATTGAAACGTGCCTCTTTAAAATCGGAAATGATTGCTCGTGCCTGTAATTTGTCGGAAAAACCAAGCCTAATTGATGCTACGGCAGGATTAGGACACGACAGCTTACTCATGGCACACTTGGGTGCTCAGGTCACGTTGTTGGAGCGTCATCCTATTCTTTTTACTTTGTTGGAGGATGCTAAACGCCAAGCCGCAGATGATCCTTTTTTAGCAAGTGTTGTTGCCCGTATCCAGTTGGTTTTTACAGATTCAGCAGATTATTTACGGGACTGTGTGGCACAAGGCAAAATAGTTGATGTGGTGTATTTAGACCCGATGTTTCCGCAGCGAGATCAACATCAACAGGCGCAGAAAAAGCAGGCACAAGTCAAAAAACAAATGCAGTTATTACATTTGCTGTTACCTGAAGATGGCGAAATGGATTTAGGTGATCATTTACTGGGTTTGGCACAGCAAATTACCAAACGTGTTGTGGTGAAGCGCCCACGTTTGGCTGTATTTTTGGCGGGGCAGGAAACCACACATCAATGGCAGGGTGATGCTTGCCGATTTGATGCCTATTTCCAAGCAAATTTGAACAATGGGTAGATTTCTACCACTAAAGCAGTGGCAAGGCGTTCAATGCTTCTATAATGCGCAAAGATTTGTTATATAGTTAAAATTGACAATTGATAATTACGACGACAAGCATAAACTTGGAGTGTGGAAACGCGAGCTGCGATTAACAGAATCCTATGATTGACTTCAAACCCTCCATTAATTTTTGGCACGATTTTAAAAGCAACCAAGCCGCAGGCGTTTGGTTATTTTTGGGTTCGCGACGCTCTTTGCAAATTATTCGTCCTTCTATCTTACAACTGATTTTTTGGGGGATTTTAGGTGGTCTTGCCAATACCTTATTCAGTTGGTTGGTCGCGGGAGAAGTGGGTGAATTTAACCCACAAGGTTTGGTCAGTTATGCCTTGTGGCCCTTTATTGCCTTAATTGTCGGAATTATTTTGTCCCAACGGGTCAATAATCCACGTCTACTTTTAGTCCCTGCGTTGCTGTGGTTAGTGCTAGACACCCACGTTGCATTATTACAAAGCTTGATTCAATACATGGGCATGATGGATGTCTTGCCGTATGTGTTGTATGACTATTTGCCTACCATTTTTATGGTGCTGTTTGTTTGGCAAAGTTTGGCAGTGGTATGGGTGTTTTCACGTGAATTGCATTGGCCGTGGTGGGAACGTGCGCTGATTGTTTTGGCGACCTTATTCACTTTAGTGGTTTGGCAAATGTCGGTGAAAAGTCAGCCCATTTGGAAAGTAGAAGAAGTTCCACCAAGTCTAAGCGAAGAAGCTTTTTATGCACAAAGTCGTGTGCTAAATAAAGCTTTAGACAGTATTCAATATGGGGAATTTGCCCAATCGCACTGGTACTTTTTAGGGGTTGCAGGGGCGAGTTATCAAGACGTATTCATGTCTGAAATTGAACGCATTCGTGAACAGTTTGATACCCGTTTTGGTACTTTTGGGCGTTCGATGGTGTTAATTAATAACCCAATGACCCGCAATGTAATTCCAATTGCTTCACAAACCAGTATTGAATTAGCGCTGCGCCGTATTGGACAACGCATGAACCGTGAAAGTGATGTGCTGTTTTTATATATGACCTCACACGGTTTAAAAGATCATTTTGAAATTGAAAATGCACCACTTGACTTAAATCAGGTCGATCCGAAATGGTTACGCGATACTTTGGATAAATCGGGTATTCGTTGGCGTGTGATCGTCATTTCAGCCTGTTATTCAGGTAGCTTTGTATCTGCCTTGCAAGATGATAATACCTTAGTGATTACTGCATCGGCAGCAGATCGTGAGTCGTTTGGTTGTTCAAACGAAGCTGATTATACTTATTTTGGTCGTGCCTTTTTTGATCAGGCTATGCGTGAGCAAAACTCTTTTGCCAATGCTTTTAATGAAGCCAAAGTGACCGTGGCAAAATGGGAGCAAGCGCAAGGTTTTGAGCCTTCAGAGCCGCAATGGGCGATGGGTAAAAATATGGAATTGATGTTGCCACAATTAGAGCAGCGTTTGTTTCCACAAAAAAATGTTGCAACATCGGCTGAAATTCAATTGAGTGCACAATCTGTTCAATAAGCCAAAGAGGAGAGGGTGATGGAGTTAATTCAGAACAACCGCTGTTTTGAGGGTGAGCAACGGATTTATCGTTTTCATTCCCATGCTTTACAGACTGAAACTCAGTTTGGCATTTTTTTACCAGAACAAGCTTTGGCGGGGCAGGCTTGTCCTGCGGTATTTTATTTGGCAGGTTTAACTTGTAACGAAGAAACCTTTGCGATTAAAGCACATGCGCAGCATATGGCTGCACAATTGGGACTAATTTTGGTTAGTCCAGATACTTCACCGCGTGGCGAAACTGTTGCCAAAGGCGACCATTGGGATATTGGACAGGGTGCAGGTTTCTATATCAATGCGACACAAGCACCGTGGGCGGCACATTATCAAATGGAAACGTTTGTAGCCGATGAGCTTTATCAGTTGGTATTGCAACAGTTCCCAATTCAGGCACAGCACGTTGGCATTATGGGGCACAGTATGGGCGGTCATGGTGCATTGACCCTCGCGTTTAAATATCCTGAAAAATTTAAATCCGTGTCTGCTTTTGCTCCGATTTGTGCGCCAAGCCAATGTCCGTGGGGTGAAAAAGCGTTTTCGAATTATTTAGGTACAGATCGACAATTGTGGCTACAGCACGATGCTACTGCTTTGGTGCGGGCCAAAGGTGCATTGTTCAGTGAAATTTTGATTGATCAGGGATTGCAAGACCAATTCTACAGTCAGCTCAATCCTGCATTATTTCAGCAAGCTTGCGATGCAGTTGGGCAAAAACTGAGTTTGCGTGAACATGCAGGCTATGATCATGGCTATTATTTCATTCAAAGCTTTATAGATCAGCATTTGCAATTCCATGCGGTGCAATTGCAAACTGACTAAGCCAAGTACTCAATTTTACGCATTGATTTTTCAAACTTTTCTAGGCAAGTTGTTCACTTTTTATTAGAATGGTGGACACTTGCTTTTTACCATTTGGAAAGATTACTCATTTGGGTTTGAGCGTCTGGGTAAAATAACGACTGTACAATAAAATAAATAAGGCATCACATGCACAATTCAGAATGGGATTCACCACAACAAGCAACGCCATCTTCCCCGTTTTTTCCAGCGGAGCCTACAACACCGCCTGCTCGTAATCCATTACTTGGACACATTCATCATTTTCAATTTCATGGTAGTGCCTCAGAGTATTTTGGAATTTGGATTGTTAATATTTTGTTGATGATCGTGACCTTTGGGTTGTATGCACCGTGGGCAAAAGTGCGTCGTTTGCGCTATTTTTATGGCAATACCGAATTAATCAAACGTCGTTTTGATTTCACGGGTATCCCACATAAAATTTTATTAGGACGTTTAATTGCCATCGGAATTTATGTTGTGATCTCGGTGATTTCCAATTATTCAGTCAAAGCCATGGTTATTGGCGTGGTGGTTTTATATTTGGCTGTGCCATGGTTGATTCGAGCGACCATCCGTTTCAAGGCGCGAAATAGTAAATTTGGCAATGCCCGTTTTTATTTTTCAGGCAGTAACAAAGAAGCCTATTGGGTATTTTTAAAATGTATCGTAATTAATTTGTTTACTTTGGGCTTATTTTTTCCTGTGTTGGTGTGGATGTATAAGCGCTATTGCCTAGACCATTTATATGCAGGGCAGCTTAAATTTAAGCTGAAAGCAGATTGGCCTGCTTATATGCGCGCGATGTACATACCTGTTTTTTTGTTCTTTGGCATTTTGCTTGCAGTCGGGATAATGTTGGCTTTGGCAGGACAGTTGAGTCGTAATCCTGCGCAGTTGATTTGGTTATTTGTAGCGGTTTATCTGTTGGGGTTGTTTTTAATTTGGCCATTAATGTCGGCGCGAATTTTTATCACTACATGGAACAATACCAGTATCAGTCGTAGTGAATTTCAGACCGATTGTGGGCAGTGGCACTATACTTGGATTGTGGTGACCAATTGGATTGTGAAAGTCCTGAGTTTGGGTTTAATGACCCCATGGGCAGCTATTCGTTTATATCGCTATCAGGTTGAGTCTTTAAGTCTACATTTAAAAAATGATCCAGATTTGATGATCAATCAACTGCAAGCTGAACATAGCGCACTAGCAGAAGAAATCAGTGATATTTTTGATATTGATGTATCGCTGTAAGGTAGGAGATGAAGATGGCGGCACAGATCGTGGATGTGGTGTTTTATGATGGTGTGGTGTCTAAACCATGGGCAGCTAAAATCTCTCCTATAGATGCTCAGTCGGTATTTATTCGTTATGGTGAAAATTTAGAGCAACAGCGGCGCTATCATTATCAAGACATGATGTTGGTGGGGGCACTAGGTAAAATTCAACCTGTCATTGAACTCAAAGATGATGCGCGTATTGAATTTTCCCAAGCCTTGCCTGAGTGGTTTCAACTGCGAAATAAACAGGTGCAGCATTCCATCTGGAAATTGGAACGCACGCCAAGTCTGATAGTATTTAGTCTGGTTTTTGTGTCGTTGATGGTATTTGTCACAGTGCAATGGGGCATCCCAAGTGCATCAAAATACGTTGCCTTTCAATTGCCTGCGAACACCTTAAATCAAATTGGTGATGAAGCAGAGCGTTATATTTTAGATATGACAGCGCCAAGTCAATTGCCCGCAGTACGTCAGCAGAAAATTTTGGCAGATTATCGCAAGCTCATTGCAGGAGATACACCTGCCAAAGTGCTGTTTAGACAAGGTGATCGCTTAGGCGCGAATGCTTTGGCAATTCCGAATAACACCATTATTTTGACCGATGAATTGGTGGAATTGGCGCAGAATGATCAGGAAATCATTGGCGTGTTGGCACATGAACAAGGGCATTTGGTAGAACGACACAGCTTGCAACAGGCTTTATCGAGCTTAGGGTTTAGTATTATTTTGCTCGCGATTACAGGAGATGGTACAGATTTAGTTTCGACCTTGCCTGTGGCGCTCGTGGGGGCAAATTATTCACGTAATTTTGAATCTGAAGCAGATTATTATGCTTTAAATACGATGCATGCTCAGGGCATTCCAACCATTCATTTTGCCCATTTTCTGGAGCGTTTGGCAGAAGATGCAGGTGAAGACACCGCCAAAAGCCCTTTGGATTTTTTACAAAGCCATCCTGCAACACAAAAACGTATTCAAGCGGTTAAGGATTTTGAACAAACGCAGCGTTTAGCGCCTTAACATGAAACAGTTAGTACCGTTGCCAAACCGCGCTCAATTCTGTTTGTCCCATACGACTTAAATGATCAAGCACGACTTGTTCGAGGTAACTTAAATCTGTTTCAGTATTTTTTACCTGAATTTCAACTACAAGCTCATGTGTTTGGGGTATAAGTAGAATTGTGGCACTTGGCATCATAATTTGGTATTGGGTTGCGCTTTCTGCAACGTCAAATTTATGTTTCCAGTGGTTGAGTAGACGCTTGGCAATACGGCTTGCTTGTGTTGTTTGAATATGGGCAGAACTGTTCATCATCTATCTGTTTAAACTAACATTGTGTTTAAATGGGTAAAGACCTTTAGCATAACAAAGCCAGACTGAAAGAACAGTGGAATGCTGCAACAGAGCGTTGCGCATATAGAATTATCAAATTGTAATCTAACTGAATCATCGAACTGAATGATCCAATCGTAACAGAATCCACCACACCAACCAGTCTTTGCTATAATGCGCCTCAATCCAATTTTCAGCTAGGTTCTCCCATGTCCAAGCCTTATTTAATTGCGCCGTCTATTTTATCTGCAGATTTTGCTCGTCTAGGCGAAGAAGTGGAAAATGTACTTCAGGCAGGTGCCGATGTGGTGCATTTTGATGTGATGGATAATCACTATGTACCGAATTTAACTTTCGGCGCAGGTGTATGTAAGGCATTGAAAAAATATGGTATTACGGCACCAATTGATGTGCACTTAATGGTAAAACCTGTAGATCGAATGATTGGTGATTTTCTTGAAGCGGGTGCAGATATTATCACTTTCCATCCTGAAGCTTCAGAGCATATTGACCGTTCATTGCAACTGATTAAATCGGGTGGGGCAAAAGCGGGTTTGGTCTTTAACCCTGCTACACCGCTGCATTATTTAGATTATGTACTTGATAAAGTTGATCAGATTTTACTCATGAGTGTGAACCCTGGTTTTGGTGGGCAAAAATTCATTCCAATGACTTTAGAGAAATTACGTCAGGCACGTCAAATCATTGATGCTTCAGGTCGTGATATCCGTTTAGAAGTCGATGGTGGTGTGGGGCCTGCCAATATTCGTGAAATTGCAGAAGCGGGCGCAGATATGTTTGTTGCAGGCTCAGCAATTTTTGGCAAGCCAGACTATAAAACGGTGATTGATGAAATGCGTGCTGAATTGGCAAAAGTTGGCGCAGTCGAAGTATAAGTTTCTACAATCACAAGGTCTTAGGCTGTGGATAACTTTGTAGATAACCGTATGGATATCTATGTTGATAACACTATGGATAAGCCGATTAATTTATAAACATTTGCACATCAATTGTTTATGACTTATACAAAATAAGTATAAAAAGGATTCAATCGAATCCTTTTGTTTATTTTAAATACACTGAATTTATTGAGTATTTACTCAGTTAATTATAAAAATAAGTTGCTTAATATATAACTTGATTGTTTTAGTTGGCTTTTAAATCGCACGGATTCACTCTGTTTTTCAATGCAGAAGATATTGTGTATAAGTGGGGCTTGAATTATATTGAGTGCATTGCAGATTGTGGATTGTACTTGGCAAAAATGTTCAATTCTTGTGCAAGTTCAGGTCTGCATCTTTCATACTCAGGAATTTATTTAGTGCTGACTCAACCCTACAAACAAATGTGGTTTGTTGTCCTGATGGCATTTGTCATAGGGTGGAGTGGTATTGTTAGTGCTGCGGTAAAACCTGCACATGATTGGATGATGTCAAATCAGGCAGCAGGGTCTGAGATTCGACATTCTGCAACCGCAGCGAGTGAAATGACATCTTTACCAGATTGTCATACCACAGCTTTACAAACGTATCCTGAAACCAAGCAGCATATATCTGGGCATGATGCCAAGGCCAACCATCATCTCAGTCAGCACACATCCGCAACGGATACCGATTTAAATGCGGCAGATTGTTATGGCTCGGCTGATTTTTCTACTGCAAAGACGAATTGTCAGGACTGTGCGCAGTTGCATTGTCAAAGCTTAAACAGTGTGTTGAATGTGCAAGTCCCTGAACTGATTCAACCTATAGCACTTTCATCTGTCAATATTCTGTTGCCTGCTTATCAAGCTCAACATTTACTTGGGCATTGGCAGCAAATTTTACGTCCACCCAAAGCTTAATCCTGAATTCAAAACACTTTTACGTTTTATTTTAAGGATTAAGTCATGTCTAAATTTTATCAGCCTGCGCTGTTTTTAACAGTCTGTGCATTGTGTTCGAGTTCTGCATTTGCTGCGGTCAAGGAATATCACCTGACCATTGCAGAACAAACGGTCAATATCACGGGAAAACCTGTTCAACGTATTATAGTCAATGGACAATTTCCCGCGCCTGCACTCGAATTTGAAGAAGGCGATGAGGCGGTAATTCACGTTAATAATCAATTAAAAAATCAGGACTCATCTATTCACTGGCATGGTTTATTGTTGCCCGGTTTGATGGATGGTGTGCCTGGATTTAATGGTTTTCAAGGGATTAAGCCACAAGGACATTTTGTTTATCAATTTAAAGTACGTCAAAGTGGTACCTATTGGTATCACGCACATTCCAAAGGTCAGGAACAAGATGGTCTATACGGCTCTTTGGTGATTCATCCTAAAGCCAAGTCAGCCGTAAACGCACATGAATACACAGATCGTGATTATGTGGTGATGCTGTCAGATTTTCATGAAAAATCTAGCAATCAAATTCAGAAAGATTTAAAAATTTCAGCCGAGTTTTATCAAAATCAGCGTGAAACCTTAGGTGATGTTTGGCGTCAAGTACAGCGTGATGGGCTAAAAGCCACATGGTCAGACCGCAAAATGTGGAATCAGATGCGCATGCTGAAAACCGACCTTTCCGATGTCACAGGCTATACTTTTTTAATGAATGGCAAGACACCTGAACAGAACTGGACAGGTGTATTTAAGCCAAATGAAAAAGTGCGTTTACGTTTTATCAATGCCTCTGCCATGTCGTTTTATGATGTGCGGATTCCAAACTTAAAAATGACAGTGGTCAGTGCCGATGGTCAGCCAGTCAAACCTGTTACTGTGGATGAATTTCGTATCGGCACTGCAGAAACCTACGATGTGATTGTTGAACCTCAAGCAGCGCATTATCAAATTGAAGCGGAATCAATAGACCGCTCAGGTTTTGCTGTGGGTAGCTTGCAGAGTGAACTTCATTCTGCAACATCAAATCTACAGCTCCCTGCAGCGCGCCCGCGTGCTTTACTCACCATGCAAGATATGGGGCATGCTACAGAGCATTCAGGCGATGATCATTCCAAGATGAACCATGCAACGATGTCTGAAATGGATCACTCAAAAATGAATCATGCAGCGATGTCTGAAATGGATCATTCCAAAATGAACCATGCAGCGATGTCGGATATGGATCATTCCAAGATGAACCATGCAGCGATGTCGGAAATGGATCATTCCAAGATGAACCATGCAGCAATGTCGGAGATGGATCATTCCAAGATGAATCATGCAGCGATGTCGGAAATGGATCATTCCAAGATGAACCATGTAGCGATGTCAGAAATGGATCATTCCAAGATGAATCATGCGGTAATGTCGGAAATGGATCATTCCAAGATGAACCATGCAACAATGTCTGAAAATACGCATACACAACATGGCATGCCTTCAACAGAACACAAAAATGCGGTGGTATATGGATGGGCAAATGCTTCTACACCCGCGGGGCATAAAGCCTTGCATTATGAAGATTTGAAATCGCTGCAGCCACAAGCAGATACACGTGAACCAAGCAGTGAATTGGTCGTGCGTTTAGGCGGTACGATGGAGCGTTATATCTGGACAATCAACGGTAAGAAATTTAGTGATGCCACACCACTCAAGGTGAAATATGGTGAGCGTATTCGGATTAAATTTATCAATGACAGCATGATGGCACATCCAATGCATTTACATGGCATGTTTATGCAGTTGGAAAATGGTCAAACGGCAGCAGAAATGCCGAATAAACACACCTTAATTGTGCCGCCAGGTCAAACTGTAACTGCACTGCTTACTGCAGATGAATTAGGTGAATGGGCAATACATTGTCATTTGCTCTATCACATGAGCGCGGGAATGATGAATAAATTGATTGTAGCGCAGGTGAGTGAAAATGAACCGCTTTCAACCACAGCAATTCAAGCCACTCAAACCCCTTCAGCGACAGCGCAAAAAGGAGCAGCACATGCACAACATTAATCTTTTTGCGAAAACAGTTTTAAGTATTTCTGTCTGCTGCATCAGTACAGTTGGGCTAGCAGCGACAGAGGTGCATAGTGCACATGCCAGTTCAGCAGAGATTGCAACAATTGCAGCTCAGGCTGATACTCAATCGCATCAATCGCATCAATCGCATCAATCGCATCAATCGCATCAATCGCATCAATCGCATCAATCGCATCAATCGCATCAATCGCATCAATCGCATCAATCGTATCAATCGCATCAATCCGATTCGTCCGTGCAAGAGTCGCAGTCACACGATCATCGTAAAGAACATGGTGCGCAGGTGTACGCGGTGAGCACTTTAGATACGCAATGGCAAGTGAATGATCATGCCGAGGGAGTGCTCAAATCTAAATTACAAACTCGTATCGGAACTGATGAAAACAAGTTGTTTGTGAAAATTCATAGCGATAAGCAAGAGTCACAAGCGACTGAATATGATGCCAAGTTGTTATACAGTCGTATGATTTCAGATTTTTGGGATGTGCAAGCAGGTGTGCGTTATCGACACGAAGTGAATCAGCAAGAGCATCAAACAGACCGAGAAGATAAGTTTGACGCTGTGTTTGGCTTACATGGTTTAGCTCCATATTTTTTTGAAACCGATGCTTATTTTTATTTGGGTGAGGATCAATATGCGGCTTTGAGTTTGGAAACCACACGGGATCTGTTATTGACTCAGAAATTGATCGCACAGCCTTATTTAGATGTAGATGTTATTCTGCAGGATGATGCCAAATATGCGAAAAAAACAGGACTCAACCGCGCAGCTGTGGGTGTGGAAATGCGTTATGAAATCAGCAAGAACATCATGCCGTATATCAGTGCAGGTTATGAGTATACGAAAGGTGATCAACACACTGCTTGGCAGTCTGCAACCGATTCCGAGCAGAGCGGCTTATATGCGATAGGCTTGAGTTTCAGGTTTTAATGATTAGGGGTATTTATCAATGATTAAGTCAATGGATCGTTGCTGCTTCTAAATAGAATAGATTGTCCCTAAATACATAGGCTTGGTTTATACTGAGCCTATTGTATTTTTGGGTGTGGCGTATGTCTTCATCAACTCAAGATCCTCAATCGAATCAAGATAAAAACTTAGAAAACCAAAATCTAAACAATACTGGCTGTGGTTGTGATACGCAAAAAAATGTAAACCAGCCTTGTGCAACTGCGCCTACACACTCCAAGTCATGTGGCGATACAGGCTGTGGTTCGTCTTGCGATACAGAAAAAAGCTGTGCTGATCAAAATAGCTGTACATCTGCAACGACTGCCAAGACAGATAAAGCAACAATTTTGGATTCGGAACTTTTGAGTCCGTGGGTGAGTGCATACCATATTCCTAAAATGGATTGTGGCGCAGAAGAACAAATGGTGCGGATTGCTTTGGCAGATCATAATGATATTGCAGCCTTGTCTTTTGATTCACCTGCACGACTTTTAAAGGTTTATCACAGCAACCAATCTGCCACAGAAATTACCCATAAATTAGAAGCATTGGGTTTGGGTGCTGTGTTGCAACAGACTGAAGCCAATACACAAACTGAACTGCCTGTATCTAACAGCGCTGCACAACAAAAAGTGCTATATGCCTTGCTTGGTATTAATGCCGCTATGTTTTTGGTGGAATTAATTGCAGGTTTAATTGCATCTTCGACTGGGTTAATTGCTGACTCCTTAGATATGTTTGCCGATGCCGCCGTGTATGGTTTGGCTTTATTTGTCGTGGGTCAATCCGCCAAGAAACAGCTCAAAGCTGCACATTTGTCTGGTTGGGTACAACTGGGTTTGGCTGCACTGGTTATCTTTGATGTCCTGCGCCGTTTCTTCTTAGGCAGTGAGCCTGAATCCATGTTGATGATGGTCACTGGTGCTGTGGCATTGCTGGCAAACGTCACCTGTTTATGGCTAATTTCAGGGCATAAAGATGGTGGAACCCACATGCAAGCCAGTTATATTTTTTCCGCCAATGATGTGATTGTGAATTTAGGTGTGATTATCGCGGGCGGTTTGGTGATGCTGACAGGGTCGAATTATCCAGACCTGATTATTGGCTTAGTTGTGGCCATGTTTGTAGTGAATGGTGCGCGCAAAATTTTAAGTTTAAAATAGACGGATCATCGCTGCGCGGTGGCTTAAATTGCAACAGGAGGAACGACCTCCCTTGTTTGGGTTTTTAGAAATAGTCAAAGTGACTGAACACTCGACAAGAAAAATCTTCAGGACGGCCTGATTTCATGCTATTGAAGGAGGGCGTTATGGCCTGGATGATGTTGATATTGGCGGGTATTTTTGAAGTGGTTTGGGCATACTCCATGAAGTTGTCTGACGGCTTTAGTAAATTAACGCCCAGTATCGTGACTATCTTTTTTATGATTTTAAGTTTTGCGCTTTTGGCCTATGCCATGCGTACTTTGCCATTAGGCACGGCTTATACGATTTGGACAGGTATAGGCGCAGTCGGTTCATTTTTAGTCGGTATTTTTGTTTTAGGCGAACCTGCCAGTGCTATGCGTATGTTGGCTGCAGTTCTGATTATTTCAGGTTTGGTGCTTATGAAAATTTCATCCAGCTAACTTGGAATGCAGTCTTTTAGTGTGTGCTCAATAACAGATCGGTTTGAGTTAAAAACAGGATGACCTGATACCCAACCTGCTTGAGGAGAAAAATAATGCAATTGGCATTTACTGAAATGGACACTCCTGTAGGCGTGCTTAAATTGGTGGCTCACGATCACGCATTGGTTGCGGTAATGTGGGATAACGAAGATCATAAACGGGTACGTTTAGCCAGTTTAGTTCGACAAGATGATCATCCAATTTTGCTCAAAACTCAGCAGCAACTCCAAGAGTATTTTGCAGGTCAGCGTCAGCAATTTGATGTGCCTCTTGATTTTGAAGGCACTGAATTTCAGAAGAAAGTCTGGCAGGCGTTATTAAGCATTCCTTTTGGGGAAACTCGTAGTTATAAGCAAATTGCCGAACAAGTTGGTAGTGAGAATGCGATGCGTGCCGTAGGGGCGGCAAATGGCAAAAATCCAATTTCGATTATTGCACCGTGTCATCGGGTGGTGGGTGCAAGTGGAAAATTGGTGGGCTTTGCAGGCGGGTTGGATAATAAAGCGATTTTGTTAAAGTTAGAATCTTCAACTTCAAAAGTTTAAATGACTGAGATTCAACAACAATTTTGATCAAAATAAAATAGAGCAGGGGAAATGTTAAAAACATTATTGTTGCAGTTTTGGTGGCTTATTCTGCTTGTTGCAGGTGTAGGGCTGATCAAAATTTTCAAACCTTTTCTAAAGGGAAAGGTGGGGGAACTCGCAGTAAGTACGCATGTGAAGTTGTATTTAGATGAACGTTATATCTTGTTGAATGATGTAACTTTGCCTGATGAGTTCGCAGGAACAACTCAAATAGATCATATTTTATTGAGTCCTTTTGGGGTTTTTGTGATTGAAACAAAAAACTATAAAGGCTGGATTTTTGGTGGAGAACGCCAAAAAGTATGGACACAAAAAATTTATAAAAAGACCTACAAGTTTCAAAATCCTGTCTATCAGAACTATAAGCATATAAAAGTTTTGGAATCAGTATTGAGCGATATTGTCGAGCCTGAATATCTGCATTCTGTGATTGTATTTATGCCAGACTGTGAGTTTAAGACCTCTTTGCCCAACAATGTTTTTAAAGGCAGTGCATGGGTTGAGTATGTCAAAGGTTTTCGGCATGAAGTCATTTCACCGATGAAACTGAAACGTATTCAGCTGAGAATTGAAAAAGAACTACTTGATAAGTCTTGGAAAACCAATCGTCAACATGTCGAAAATTTGAAACAACGGCACGAACGTTAAAAAGTTGCAATGAAAAACCCTGATACAAGGTGATCAGGGTTTGAAGGAGTTGAACGATAAGCACTAAAACCTTTTCGGAATTTTCTGTCCGTTCGGTACAGGCGTTTCCGCATATTTAAGCACACCAAACAACCAAGTTTCAGCATGTTGTACCGCTTGTTTCAGTTGATCTCCCATTGCCAAGCGCCCTGCAATAAAGCTCGCCAATGAACAGCCTGAACCGTGATATTCACCTTCAAGCCGTGGACAGCGGGTTTCTGAAACCATTTCATTGTTAATATACAGTGCATTACGAATATGATCAGGGGTATCTTCATGCCCACCTTTGACCAAAACGGCCTGCGCGCCCATTGCAAATAATTTAGCTGTTGCGCGTTCTAAATCATCTTCACCCGTTAAGGCACGTAATTCCACAGTATTTGGCGTGATTAAAGTCGCCAGTGGAATCAACTCGACAAATGCCTGAACCAAAGTCGCTTGATCACCTAAAGAACCACCACTATTGGCAACCAAAACAGGGTCAAGCACATATAAATAATCAGGATGTGCACGTAAAAAATCTGCCAGCGCTGCAATATTGTCAGTGGTGCCCAACATGCCCGACTTTACAACTTTAATGGGCAAATCATTCACCACCGCATTGGCTTGCGCCAATAACAATTCTTTAGACGTTGCTTCAAAGCCAAATACTTGCTGAGAGTTTTGAATGGTCAGTGCTGTGCAGGCAATCGCTGCATGTGCACCGCTATTGCCAACGGCTTCAATATCAGCCTGTAAACCAGCGCCACCCGAAGGGTCTAAACCAGAAAAACATAGTACTGTTGGTCGCACACACATATCCTTAATTGCTTCTATTTACGTTAGTATAACCCGAATTACGGATAAGAAAAGCCCTTGAAAAAAAGGTAGTTAGAGCCATTTAGAAAGTTACGACACAACCCAAGGGCTCTAACTACCATGTACGATTTTACAGAAATTTTTTGTATTGTTGATGATTTTTTCAAAAAATTTGAACCCATCTATTGGCAATTTCTCAAGCAAGAAAACAAACGTCAACGTATCAGACAAGCA